>JAKZUY010000210.1:0-14097 GCA_047516345.1 Dehalococcoidia bacterium
CGGCATCACGCCACCGCAATTATCGCAACTCCCGCAACCACCGCAGCCGTCGCCGTCGCCTTGAGCGCCACGTCCGACCGGGTCATCTCCTCATCCGACAGCAGGCGCTTGGCCAACAGGCCTATGGCGATGGTACCGGCCAGGACGAATATAGGACGGGACGCCACAACACCGCTCACAAGCGAGATCGGGCCCATGGTTATGGCCCAAAGCAGCAGCAGATTTCCCACGAAAGGCCCAACGGCATCGTTCAATACGATCGCTCCGGCCCTGAAAGGCGACTTAAGAAAGCGGACCAGTTCCCCCACGACGCGCGGCCTCGCGAACGGCACGAACATCGCGGTAAACAGACCCAACCCGCGGAACGCCATCAGGCTCCACACGGATTGGTCAGCCGATGCCTCCTTCAGCAGTAGTTGGCCCATGCCGATCAGCATGGCGCCCAGGAGAATCACCAATAACGTGGGTCGGATGCTGAATCCGATACCCAACTCGCTGCCGCGTACCGATATTGCGATTGCGCCGAACACGACCAGCGCAATGGCGAGCCAGTGCAGCCAGCCCAGCGACTCGCCAAGAACGAACACCGCCACGATGGCAACGAATATGGGCGACGTGTGCCAGACCGGGGCGACTCTCGACACCTGCTCCCGTGTGAGTCCCCAGAACATTAGTGTGAGTCCCGCTCCCCAAAACGCGCCGCCGCCATATGCCGCCAGGGCGGCGGATAGCGGCACGCCGCGAGGCGGATCGAACGCCAATATGAAGAGGGAGATGATGGCCTGATTCGCGCCGGTGAAGACGTAGAAAGCCGGCAGACGAATCCCCAGGCGAGTCAGGATCAGCTTGTCGCCGATCGTCACGCCCGCATAAATGATCGTGCTCGCCATCGCCGCGGCGATCCAGTTCAACTCCATCAACCCGCCCCCACGATCTGAATTGGCCGTGTGATCATTCTCGACGTCGAAACCACCGGCGTAAGACCGGGTTTCAAACCCACCCTTGCTGAATTGGCGGCGCAATCAAAACGAACTGGCACTAATTACGCGCCAATCCGGGAATCACCCATGCGAACTGACCAGATCCCGGGGAACGGAAACGGGCACACGCGCCGCCGCTACAACGCGGCGCGGCGACGCTGCGGCTGTTCAAACACGTCGCTCGGATCGTCAGATGCCAGAACGTTGGTGTTGTCGTACAGGAAGCAGGCGGCCGTCCGATTGTCATCGGGCATGAAGAACGGTGGCGACTCCGACCGGCATACGTCCATCACTGCCGGGCACCGGGAAGCGAACTTGCACCCCATACTGCCAGCCTCAGTCGCCTCGGGCGGCTCTTCCGTTTCGCCGGCGCCCCATCTGCTGTGAGGGTCCGGCTGCGGAATGGACGCAACCAGCAGTTGCGTATAGGGGTGCTTTGGCGTCCTGATCACGCGCTCGGTCGAACCAGCCTCCACCACAGAGCCGCGGTAGAGAATCACGATGTTGTCGCAAATCTGGTACGCCGTCGTCAGGTCGTGTGTGATGTACAGAACCGATATGCCGAGGTCGCGGTTCAGCTTTGTGAGACTGTTCAGGATCGTCGCCCTGAGCGACGCGTCGACCATCGACACCGGTTCGTCCGCCACGATCAGGCTGGGCCGCAGGAGCAGCGCTCGGGCAACCATGATGCGTTGTCGCTGGCCCCCACTGAGTTGGTGCGGATACCGCCCCAGCGTCTCGCTGGGCCTCAGGCCGACCAGTTCAAGAGCCTCTTCGATAATCCTTACTCGCTCCGGCTCCGAACTCGCCAGGTTGAATTTCCGCACCGGAGTTCGTAACACGTGGTCCACGCGATAGAACGGATTGAACACCTCGAAAGGGTCCTGGAAGATCGGCTGAACCTCGCGCCTGAAACGCTGCCTGTCGGCGGCGGACATGAGGGACACGTCCTGGCCCTTGTAGCTGACCTTTCCGCTCGTCGGCTCGATGAACATCATCAATAGCCGTGCCAAAGTGGTCTTACCACTGCCGCTCTCACCCGCGATGGCCGTGATCGACGGACTCTCCGAAGGAATGGTCATCGACACGTTGTCTAGCGCAAGAGTGGTCTGGGAACGGCGCATGAATCCGCCGCCGAATACCTTCGTCACGTCCCGCAGTTCAACCAGGGCGGTCATGGCCCATCCCCGCCGGACATGGCCGCATTCGCGGCAGCGACTTCAATCTCGGCCAGGGAACGGCGCGTGCGTTCCGGCAAACGGTCCAGCCCCGGATACATGTGGCAGGCGACGTGGCGCCCCGGCACGGCCTCCAGGAATGCGGGCGTTTCGTCCGGGCACGGATCGAACATATACGGACAACGCGGGTGGAAAGCGCAGCCGGACGGTGGATTCAGCAGGGCCGGTGGCAGGCCGGGAATACCTGTCAATTCGGCGGACCTGCGTTCAAGGCTCGGCAGACTGTTTATCAGCATCTTTGTGTATGGGTGAAGCGGATTGTCGAATATATCCTCCACCGGGCCCAGATCCACGAGCCTGCCCGCGTACATCACGCCGACATAATCCGCGAACTGCGCCACCAGCCCCATGTCATGCCCGATAAGCACCACAGCCGCGCCGAGTCCGGCCTGCAACCTGCCCAGCGTTTCCATGATTCGCCGCTGCACCACAACGTCCAACGCGCTCGTCGGCTCGTCGGCGACGATTACCCGGGGTTCCAGAGACGTCGCGATCGCCATGGCGACGCGCTGCTTCATTCCGCCGCTCAGTTCATGCGGGAAGAGACCGGCCACCGACGGTTGCAGCCCCACCGTTTCCAGTAGTCCAGAGATCTGCGCCTCAAGTTCCTGCTGAGAAATACGCCGGTGCGCCATGATCCCATCCTGGATCTGGCTCCCGACGCGAAGCACGGGGTTTAGGGAGTTCATCGCTCCCTGGGGTATCAGCGCGATTTCGGACAGCCGCATGCGCCGCACGTCCTGTTCCTCCATCGCCACGACGTCCTTATCGCCGATGTACACGCGTCCCCTGACAATCCGGCCCGGCGGGCGGGTCAACCGCATGAGAGCCGTCGCCACCGTCGTCTTCCCTGAGCCGGACTCGCCGACGAGGGCAAGCCGCTCACCCGGTTTGAGTGAAAACGAGACCCCCTCAGCAGCCTTTACACTGCCGTCCGGGGTGTCGTAATAGACCGTCAGGTCTTCCACCCTCAGGACGGGCCGATCCGAATCACCGGCCGCGTAGTTGGCCGGTCCGGCGGCAGGAGCTTGATTCACGTTCGCTGCCTCAACCGGGGGTTGGCGACGCGGTCCAGACCAGCGGATAGCAGAAAAAGGCCAATGAAGATAGTGGCGATCATGGCGATAGGCGGCGCCCACCACCACCAGTCGCCGCGCAGCACGGCAGTGAACTTCTGGGCCCAGTAGATCGTGGTGCCCAGCGTGTGCACGTTGTTGGCCCCCAGCCCAAGCGCCTCGAGGCCGACCGAGGCAAGGATCGCGGCGCCGACGGCGCCGACGAAACTAGCCGCTATGAAAGGCAGCAAGTTGGGCATTATCTCGCGAAATACCAGCTCCAGGCCGTGTTCGCCGTTGACCCGGGCTATCTCGATGTAGCCGCGTTCGCGGATCGACAAAACCTGCGAGCGGATAGTGCGCGTAGGGAACATCCAGGCCAACACAGCAACAGTCAAGGCCATCATCTCCACGGTCATCTGGTCCACGTTGGAGGCAATGATCACGAGAATCGCTATCGCAGGCACCGTCATTAACGAGTCCGAAATAACCCGAATGACGGCGTCGGTAACACCGCCGAAGTATCCCGAAACCAGACCCAGGATCAGGCCAAGTACCACACCGACTCCGCCTGCGATCAAGCCAATCTTAAGAGTCTGCGGAGTGCCCGCCACCAGGATCGCCATCATGTCCTGTCCCTGCGAGGTTGTCCCCAGCCAGTTCTCGGCGTTTGGCCTTTGCCTCGGGTCCACAGCGCCCACGTACGCCCGCTCTTCGTCGACGAACAGACGGCCGAGGTAGCTGAACCCCACGACCACGATGATCACCGCCATACCTGCCAGCAGCGACGTGCCGATACGAGGGCTCCGGACAATCCCGCGTACGTACGCAAAGATCGTATTGGTCGCGGAACGGTCGCTCGTTACAGAATTCGCAGTCGTCATCAGTTTCGACTGTACCTGATACGCGGATCGATCAAGGGATAGAGGAGATCGACCACAAAGAGGGAGAACGCCAGGGCCAGGATCAGCAGCAGTACCACCCCTTGAATGACGAAGTAGTCCTTCCCGGCGATAGCGGCGAAGAGCAACTGTCCCAGACCGGGATAGCTAAAGATAATCTCGACCAGCACGGCGCCCGACAGGATGAGACCCAGGTTTAGCGCCAGTGAGGTGAACTGCGGCAACATTGCATTCCGCATCCCGTAGAACAAGAAAATGCGTCTTGGTGAAAGTCCCTTGGCCTCGCCAAAAGTGATGTAGTCCTCTCCCAACACGCTCACCGTCATGCCCCGCATACCCAGCGCCCAAAAGCCCAGGCTGCCCAGAACAATCGATGCCGCGGGCAGGATCGAGTGCTTCAAAACGTCCAGCGTCGTCTCCAGGTTCAGCCGCGGGATCAGTATTGGATTGAATCCGCCGCCGGGCGGTAAGAACGCGAACTGGATCGCGAACAGAAACACTATGACTATCCCCAGCAGGTAGTAGGGAATAGCCGACATGAGCATCAGACCCGGTATCAGTGATCTGATCGCAGTCGGGGAACCCGGCCACGCCAACAGGGCGCCGAGTATGGAGCCAACGGCAAATGCCAACAATGTCGACACCAGCAACAGGCCAAGGGTCCACGGGAGAGCCGACCTAATCTTGTTGGAAACCTTATCGGGGAAGCTGGCAAGTGAAACCCCCAGATCCCCCTTGAGGATGTCTCCCCAGTAGTTGATGTACTGCTTCCATAGCGGCTGATCGAGGCCGAACTTGGCCCTGTAGTGTGCCGCTATCCTCTGCACGTCCTGGGCCTGGCTGCCGGAAACCGCAATCTTCGTGGACAGCGCCGACTCCACCGGGTCCCCGGGAATCAACCGCGGAATCATGAAGTTGATGCTGACCGCAATGAAGACGATCAGCAGAGCCTGACCCAGACGCTTCAGGACATAGTCAACCGGCACGGATCTTCCTCAATTTCGCTTCGGCAACTCCTGCCGTCGCGCACATACTACGCGCCTTGCAGCGAATTCCGTAAGGCTTCATCTGGTATATTTGGGCCGTCAGACATCGACATTATTTCGTTGATGGGCTGCCACTCGGAAACTTCCCCCACCGGCACGTTTTTGTCAAGTGTGGTGAGTACACAAATCACGTCAGCTGCTTGAGGCAGGTCCAATGAACATGATCCGCAACTTAAGATTGAAGATGATTCTGGGAGCCTTGATCGCGGGCGCGCTCATGGTCGCCATTGCCTGCGGCGGAGGCGGCGCCGATCCAACTGCGACCTCGGCGCCGGCTGCAACGACAGCGCCAGCCGCAACGACAGCGCCAGCTGCGACCACAGCCCCAGATCCTACAGCCACCACTGAGGCCGAAGCCCCTCCGGCCGATTCTGGCGAGGTGAAGGAAGTCCCGCGGAACCGGACCCTGGTAATCACACCTTGGGGCCTGTCCAACGAGATTCCAAACAGCGACAGCTACAACATCTACCAGGTTGGCGTGGGCCACCAGCGCGAAAGTGGATCGAAGACGATCTTCGAAGCGCTGATGTACACGAACCTGAATACAGGCGAGGTCATCCCCTGGCAGGCCACCTCATTCGAATACAACGACGACTTTACGTCGATCACGGTAAACCTGCGGGATGGCGTCAAATGGTCTGACGGCGAACAGTTCGACGCCGAAGACGTCAAGTTCACGATCGAGCTTCTCAGGGACAACGCACCCGAGTTCACGTACTCGACGATCTACGAAGAGTGGGTAAAAGACGTCGAAATCGTCGATCCCCTTACCGCGGTTATCAACCTGAACAAGTCGGGACCTCGATGGTTCCAGCAAAACCTCGCCTTGGGCCATGAGAACCACCAGGTGATGTTGCCCGAGCACATCTGGGCCGACAAGGACGCCACCACCTTCAAGAACCTCGACCTCGAACAGGGCTGGCCCGTTGGCACCGGCGCCTACACACTGGTCAGGTCCAGTTCGCTGCAGATGGTGTACGACCGTCGCGATGACTGGTGGGGTGTGGAAACAGGATTCAGCGACCTGCCGGCGCCTGAACGGATAATAATCGTCCCGGCAGCCTCCGACGAGTCGATGGCCCAGCTTTACATCGCTGACCAGATCGACAGCGGAAACCCACTGCAGCCCGGCACTTTCGCCGCCGCGAAGGGTCGGAACTCGAACCTGAAGTCATGGAACGCTGAGGGACCGGTCTGGGGTGCGCCGGACGGTTGCGGCTACAACTTGGTGTTCAATAACCAAAAGGCGCCGTGGGACAATGCCGATCTCCGCATCGCTATCAACTACGCCATCGACCGGACCCAACTTTCGTCGCTCGGCTACGAGAATGCAAACTACCCCATCGTAGCGCCATTCTCGTCCTACGCCGTCCAGAACTACATCCCCGGCAAACTGCAGGCCCTGTTGGACAAGTACGACCGCGACAAGCAGGACTTCGCCCTGGTCGAGGAGCACATGACGGCCGCCGGGTATGCCAAGGATTCCGACGGATACTGGGCAAAGGACGGCGAACGATTGACGGTTCCCGTGCGCGGCCCCGTGTTCTTCGCGCCCATCGCGCCGCCGCTGACGCAGCAACTCCGAAACGCAGGGTTCGACGCCATCGAGGTCATCGAGCCGGCGGGCTCCACCGCGTGGAACGATGACCTCTCGACCGGACAGTCCGACATGATCTTCCTCGTCCACTGCGGGAGCCTCTCCGAGCCGTACGAGACCCTGAAGGACCTTCACTCCAAATTCTCAAGGCCGATCGGCGAAAAGTGCCCGAGCATCATCGCCTGCACCCGCTACGAGAACCCCGAGTACGACGAGATCATCGATCAGATGGAAGCGATGGTCGGCTCGCCGGATGACCCGGTATACACGGACCTGGCCGAGCGGGCCCTCGACATCTACCTCAGGGAGATGCCGGAGATCATGACACTCGAGGAACTCCACGTAGTGATCTTCAACGAGACCTACTGGACCGGTTGGCCGAGTTCCGATGACCCCTACGTCGCGCCCTACCCGCCGTGGGAGGCCTGGAACCTCATCGTCCACAAAATCCAGCCCACCCAGTAAAGGCTCGACACGCAAAAAAACAGCGGGGCGCCCAACCAGGCGCCCCGTTCGCGTTCAGCCCGCGCGCATAAACCCGGCCGGGACCGGCATCCCCAACCTGAGAGGGTGTCTAAAAAGGTGCAGTTGGAGCGGCGCGTAAACGTCCGTCATTCTTGTAGATGCCTGTCATTCTGAACGCAAATTACTGCCATCCCCCTGAAAATAGACACCACCGCCGTGGCGTATCGTAGCGGCGGGTTTCAAACCCGCCAGCACCCCCTGCCGTGTGACACCGCCCGACTTTCATCACCTCTTGCGGCCTTCGCAAGGCCATAGTGATTCCGAACGCAAATTACTGTCATTCTGAGCGAAGCCGAAGAATCTAAGCCTGCCAGGCAGCACGGCCCATCCCTCTTAAAGACCCTTCAGCCTCTCAGGGTGACAGGGGGGACTTACTAGAAACCCAACCTACGGCATCGGCAGTGCGGGGGTATCCACGGTCTCTTCCTGCAACGCGCGGAGCCGGCCGGCGAGATCGCGAATTCTGTCAGTCTGCGCGTGCTCGTCGTACAGATTGTTCATCTCGTGCGGATCGGCGTTCAGATCGTAAAGCTCGCCGTGCTCGGGGTCGCCCAACGTCAGCTTCCAGCCATCGGCCGTAATCAGCGACCGGTAGTGATTCTGAGCGCAAATTACTGTCATTCTGAGCGAAGCCGAAGAAACTAAGCCTGCCAGGCAGCACGGCCCACCCCTCTGAATCAGACCCTTCGGCTTTGCTCAGCGTGACACGGGCGTTCAGGGTGACAGAGGGCCTTACTAGACACCCAACCTACGGCATCGGCAGTGCGAGGGTGTCCCCGGTCTCCTCCTGCCATACGCGGAGGCGACTGGCGAGATCGTGAATTCTGTCAGTCTGCGCGGGGTCGTCGTACAGATTGTTCATCTCGTGCGGATCGGCATTCAGATCGTAAAGCTCGCCATGCTCGGGGTCGCCCAACGTCAGCTTCCAGCCATCGGCCGTAATCACCGACCGGTGTGGAGTCTGCGACGCCTCGGTAGCGTCCGGATGATGATGTTGCGGCGGCTTCGTTTTGATGCCGTTCCAGTCGATCACGACGTCGTTGCCATCCAACGTGGCGTCATTTTTGAGAACGTCGAGGCGGCTTTCCCCTTGCAGATGATCGGGTACTGACTCGCCGATGAGATCAAGAAGCGTCGGCACCATGTCGATCTGACTGAATCGCCCCGGAATCATCGTTTGGCGATCGGTCAACCATGGCACCCGCATCAGCAGGGGCACTCTAACCGACTCCTCGTACATTACTCCCTTGCCAGACAGGTGGTGAGCGCCCAGCTGGTCCCCGTGCTCGCTCGTGAATACAACGATGGTGTTGTCGGCGATTCCGGCGTCATCAAGCGCTCGCAGCATCTCTCCTACGGCCTTGTCCAAGTGAGTGATGTTGTCCCAGTAGTGGGCGATCTCCGTTCGCCACCGCAACTCATCGTTTGCACCGGGGGTGTCACGTTCGTCCAACCCCCTCAATTGGGGGGGAGGTGTTGTGTATTTGGCGGGTATGCGGTGCAACTTGGAAGCGTTCGCGGGCGGGTGCTTCAGGAATGCCGGGCCGACGGGCATGGATTCCGGGTCGTACAGGTCGTAGAAGGGTCCGGGAAACGGTGGATGCGGCTCAAAAGTACTCACGAAGAGGAAGAACGGCCTCGCGCTGTTTTCGTGGATGAACTCAGCCGTCCGTTGCCCGAGAAAGCTGGCCTTGGTGAACTCTTCGGGAACTTTTGAAACGAACCTCAGCGAGAAGATGTCCATGCCCTTGCCCTCGGCTGGCCGAATCTTCTCATGCTCATCTGTAAAAACCCCGATGCGGTTGTAGAGCTGATCGGGTACGAACCCGTTGTCCACAAGGAAGTGGTGATAGTCGCTGAATATCGACAGGTACTTTGGGTCGGAATAGTAAGCACGGTATACATCTTCCGTGGGCACCCAACGATCGAATCCTTTGCGCTTGACTACTTCGTCACCCAGATGCCACTTCCCATAGTTCGCGGTGTAGTAGCCGTCGGGAACCATGTCCGCCATGGTCTTGACACTCGGCGGCAGCGGGATGTTGTTCCTCATCACGCCGTTGGTGTGAGGCCATAAGCCGGTCAGGAGCGTTGAGCGCGCCGGGGCGCAGATAGGGGAGGCTACATAGGCGTTCTCGAATACGAAACTCTGATCGGCGACTGCGTTCAGATTCGGGGTCTGAATCAGAGAGTTGCCGTAGCACGCCAGGGTGTCGAAACGTTGCGTGTCGGTCAGGATGAACAGAATATTTGGCTGGTCAGGCATTTTGAACTCCGCCCATTTGTTAGTCGTTGAAACGATATCCCTACGGTAAGTTACCGTTGACGCCGGTTGTAGTCAATCACCGATTCGT
Organism: Dehalococcoidia bacterium; assembly: GCA_047516345.1. Taxonomy (GTDB): domain Bacteria; phylum Chloroflexota; class Dehalococcoidia; order Lucifugimonadales; family Lucifugimonadaceae. The sequence goes on from JAKZUY010000210.1 coordinate 9,698, forward strand.
ATAACCTGCCGTTTTCGCAACGCCGCCGACCGCATGATCGACTGGCAGCGACGAACGTTCATTCTGGAGTTTGACGTGAAGACACTGTTTTCGAAATCCCTGTACGGTCCGTTCTGGCTGATTATCGCGGCTGCTGCCCTGTCCGCCGCGATTGCGTGTGGTGGCGATCCGGAGGTCATCACCGAGATACAGACGGTCGTCGTCGAAAAGCAACTGCCCGGCGAAACCATCAAGGTGGTCGAGACGGTCGTCGTCGAAAAACCCGTCACTCGCACGGAGAAAGTCATCGAGACGGTCGTAGTTGAGAAACAGGTCACGCGCATAGAAAAGGTGGTGGAAACCGTCATCGTCGAGAAGGAGGTTGAAGGACAGACCGTCATGGTCGTCGAGACGGTTGTAGTTGAGAAGCCGGTCACTCGTACGGAGAAGGTCGTCGAAACGGTCGTAGTTGAGAGACAGGTCACGCGCATAGAAAAGGTGGTTGAGACCGTCGTTGTTGAGAAGACCAAGATCGAAGTGGTTGTCGCGACGGCGGTCCCGGCGCAGCCATTCATGCTCAGGGCGCCGCAAACGGATCCCAAGCGTGGTGGAATCGTTAGGACAGCGTGGCCGGCGAGCACGAACAGCAACGATATTCATCAGGGTGGGGCCTCACACATCCTGTCCCAGACCCAAAGCCAGCTGATTCGCAGGGACCCCCTTAACGGCTACGATACTCTCATCGGTGATCTGGCAGTGGGCTGGACGATCGACCCAGACTTCCTGGGCTACACATTCCAGTTGCGGGAGGGCGTCGAATTTCACGATGGATCGCTGTTCACGGCTGACGATGTCGTAGCCAGCTTCGACCGGATAATAAATCCGCCCGAGGGGCTGGCCATCACCGTGTCCGCGCGTTTCTCCGGCCTGGATAGCGTGGAGGCGATCGACTCTTCGACGGTACGCTTCACCCTACACGCGCCCTTCACTTGGCAGTTCGACATGTTCAGCGACACCGTCTCAATAATCTACTCGAAGAATCAGTTGGAAGAAACCGGCGGAGACCTGAGGAAAGAGACGCCGTTGGGGACTGGCGCGTTCTTGGTCGAAGAGGCCAGAAACGGCGAGTTCTGGCTATTTGAAGCTAACCCAAACTTCTGGAACCCTGAGCTCCCATACGTCGACGGCATTCGGATGATTCATGCCGGAGGACCCTTGAGAGGGCCGTTGATTCTGTCCGGACAAGCCGACTTTTCGTTTAACGTCCTGGGCGATGCCTACGAAGAGGGTCTTAAGAGGCACGACATCGAAGTAAGGCCGACGGCTGCCTTTGGGCACCTGGACGTCATGTGGAATACCCAGAAGGCGCCATTCGACGACAAGAAATTCCGCCAGGCTTTGCGGCTGGCGGTCAACGCGCATGACGCGCAGAAGGTAGCCCTGATTCAACTCGTTCTTACCCGATGGATAGACCCCAGAGCGGAGGGCGCGCAATCCACCAAATGGCCTGATATACCTGGCTACCGCGAAGACAACACGGAGGACATTCAAGAGGCGCGAAGGCTGCTTGCTGAGGCTGGTTATCCAAACGGAGAAGGCCTGCGCCAGCTGGAGTTCATCTCACCGACCCGCGCCGACTGGCTGGAGATTCTTGCGCCCTACTATGTAGAGCAACTGAAGCAGGCCCTGAACATCGACGTGAAGATCACTGCCATGGAGAGGGTGCAGGTGGTTGAGGCCCTAAAGCAGGACTTCGACATGGCCCTTCAGTCCGGAGTGGCTAATCCCATCCCCAACTTTGCTCCGATGTTCCAGGTGCAGTGGACCTGCGGCTCACCGCAGAACCTCTCCCGCTGGTGCAACGCCGACTACGATGCCATGGTAGCCAAACTCAACGTAGAAGCCGACCCGGTAAAGCGAGAAGAGATCGTTCAGGACCTCCTGAACCTCCTCGACGATGACCCACCGTCATGGCCATTCGGCTACGTCAACCACAGGTCAATGTGGCACAACTACGTGAAGGGGTTCGGCCTGGCCGAGAAGTCAGTCAGCGAATGGGGTCGTTTCGAGACTGTCTGGCTTGACAACTAACCGACTGTAGAACGGACTCACAACGGGGGGACCTGCGGGTTCCCCCGTTATGTATGCGATGCTGGCGACAAACTCTTGCTCTTCATATCGGCGCCCCGCGCCACCGGAGAGGGAAATTCCTGAGTTAATGATTGCGCCGGTTGACGTGAAGTTGACTCCCATGGGGCTCGCCAACTAATGTCTCGTTACATCTACCAAAGGTTGCTTCTGGCGATACCCACTGTCTTCGGAGTAACCGTCCTGATATTCGTCGCCATGCGAGTGCTGCCCGGCGACCCGCTGTCGGCGATCTATGGCGAATCCTCGATCTACGTTCTGACGGACGAAGAACTAAATGCCGCACGTGAGAGCCTCGGTCTCAACAGACCTTTGCCCGTCCAGTACCTCTCCTGGATGGTGGACGTGTTCAAGGGAGATTTGGGCAGGTCGTTCTGGCAGGATCAGCCCATAAGCGAGATGGTGCTGCGCCGCGGCGCGATCTCGATGGAGATCGCGGTTTTGGCGGTGGCGATATCATGGATCGTCGGCTTGCCCGTTGGCTTCATCGGCGCTACGAGGCGCAACAGCGCGATCGACTACATAAGCCGTTTCGTCGTTACCCTGTGGCTGGCCATACCGGCGTTCTGGATGGCTCTGACGGTCATAACGATCTCGGTCCTCTACTTCCAATGGAGACCCAACGTCGTACTCGTGCATCTGTGGGACAACCCGGCCCAGAACTTGCAGATGATCATCGGCCCTGCATTGGTCATCGGGGTCGGCCTCGCGGCGCCGATAGCCAGGATGGGCCGCGCCACGCTCTTGGAGGTCTACCACCACGACTACGTCCGGACAGCCCGCGCCAAGGGCCTTACCGAAAGGCTGGTGATCTGGCGGCACATTCTCAAAAACGTCCTCATCCCCCTGGTCACCGTCGCCGGGCTCCATATCGGCCATCTGCTGGGCGGTGCGGTGGCGGTTGAACTCGCCTTTGGAGTCCCCGGTCTCGGAACTGCGTTGGTGCAGGGAATAGAAATCCGCGACTGGATGATCATTCAGAATCTGATCCTGATATACGCCCTGATCTTCGTCATGGTGAATCTCCTCGTCGACCTTTCGTACGGCATGATCGACCCGCGCATACGTTATGAATAGGTCAAGTCCCATCCCTGACCGCTCCCGTACGCCATGAACTCAACTATCAGCAGACCGGAAAAGCCGGGGCCCCTCCACCTGACCGTTGGATTGGCCTCCGGCTTTTACGGCGCCTTGGGGCGATTTGGCAAATCATCGCCACCGGGCCTAATCGCATTGGCCGTCGTGGCCATCTTGGCCGTCATCGCAATCTTTCCCGGCCAGATCGCGCCTTACGAACCTCTCAAGAACGACTACGACCTTATCGACAAACCCCCGGCCCTCATTCACCCGATGGGAACCGATCGGCTGGGACGGGACATTTTTAGCCGGGTATTATTCGGTACCCGTATAACGCTGCTGGTCGCGGTCGTATCCGTGGGGATGGGCGTGGGAGTAGGGTTCGCGTGGGGAATCGCGACGGGTTACGTTGGCGGCAAGTTCGATCTATTTACGCAACGGCTGATTGATGTACTCGTCTCGTTCCCCGGCGTCATCCTGGCGCTGTTGCTGCTTGTGGCGTTGGGCGCCGGTCTAACAACGGTGATTGTGGCGATAGCCGTGACCCAGGCGCCTGGCGCTACTAGGGTCATCAGGTCCGTTGTCCTGTCTGCCAGGGAGGCCGAATTCGTAGAATCGGCGCGAGCGATCGGCGCTCGTCCCATTCGCATCGTCCTCCTCCACGTATCGCCGCAGACGTTCGCCCCTCTGGTTGTGGTAGCGACCATCAACCTGGGTGGTGCGATCTTTGCCGAGGCCGCCCTGAGTTTTTTGGGAGTCGGGATACCGCCGCCCGACCCGACCTGGGGCAACATGCTCGGAGGGGTTCTTGGCCAGGCGCTTAAGCCGCCCTGGTGGCTGGTGCTCTTCCCGGGCACGGCTATTACGATCACGATCTTGGCGGTCAACTTGCTGGGTGATGGGCTGCGCGATCACCTCGACCCCAGACTGCGCGGGCGGCTGTAGCCCTGGGTCGGGACGGGACGGCTTGACGCGAGCGAGCGGCGGGCGGAGCCTTCGCCGTGCGGCGCCCTGACGAATCACACCGTCTGAATTTCGCCGCCGGTGTCCACGTCAAACGTCTCACCGCGCAACTCAGTCACCAACCGCCGCAACTCCGCAAACTCCCTACGATACGCCCGCATCATGATGCCGCCGTCGTACGTGTGCAGCACGAAGCGGGCGCCGCTCTTCACAGCCCTGATCGAATCCTCCGG
>JAKZUY010000211.1:0-5157 GCA_047516345.1 Dehalococcoidia bacterium
TGATCCCGTGGCGATGCCCCGGCCCGTTCGTGGACAAAGTGGAGTTGCTACTCGCCAACGACCGTCTGCGCCGCGCCATGGGCGTATCTGCAAGAGTCCACGCAGAGACGTTGACTTGGGAAGCGGCGGCGGCAAAACTACTCGGTGTGTTCGAGGGGCTGAACCCCGACACGTCCGCTATGACCGGCCTGGCCGCCGCGGGTTGATCTCAACCGCTGAGGAACATCGATCCGGACAGAAAAAAGACCCCAACCTCGTCGATAGCGTTTAGTTACTGTCTCAGAACTACGCTTAAAATAGCCAGACCCGTCTCTCGTTCTCTTTCGATTCCCGTTTTCAGAGACCTTAGCGTAACCTCGACACATGTCATTTTGAGCACAGCGTAGAATCCAAGCCATCCAGACGGCATGCCCCGCCCCTCTTACCCAGACCCTTCGGCTTCGCTCAGGGTGACATGGGCGGTGCTCGGGGTGACAGTAGCGATACTCGGGGTGACAGTAGCGGTACTCGGGGTGACATGGGGGGTGCTCGGGGTGACATCGGGCGTTCAGGGTAAGGTGGGGGCGCACAGAGTGACATGGAAAGTGCTCGGGGTGACATGGAGTGAGGAATCACTGGCTGGGAAGCTAGTTATGCAAAGGTTTCTTTTCACGGGAATGTCGGGACTCTTGAGATCGTTTCTTAGTACCCCGGGGGAGTAGTCACATGGCCTACCTGCAGATCAGCGATTACGGTGTCATAGGTGACCTACACACGGTCGCGCTGGTGGGAATCAACGGTTCGATCGACTGGTTCTGTCCTCCCTGTTTCGACTCGCCGTCGGTATTTGGGGCCCTTCTTGATGACGCCAAAGGCGGGAAATTCAGTATTTCGCCCGAAAGCGATGATGTCCGCACCAGGCAGAGCTACCTGCCCGAGACAAATGTCCTTGTTACCCGTTTCATGTCGACGGAAGGAGCGGCCGAGGTCATCGACTTCATGCCTCTGGGCGGGCGGGACGAAACGGACAAGGAGCACACGATCATCCGTATGGTCAACGGCGTGCGAGGCCACATCCGGCTAAACGTGGAATGCGATCCGGCGTTCAACTACGCCAGGGATTCCCACACCGTACAAATCTCCGGGGAGTGGACGCATTTCACGTCATCCGATACGGGAGTCGATTTGTGGTCCACCGAATCGCTTACTGAGTTGAACGGGTCGGCCGTAGTGGACCTGGATATTGCCGAAGGAAGCCGCTCATTATTCGTGCTCAGCCATTTCGAACCTGACGGCAACACTGGACCCAAAACCCGCAGTCGCGAGTGGGCGGAAGAGAAATTCACCGAAACAATCGCCTATTGGAGGGGATGGATCGCCAAGTCCTCCTACTCCGGGCGCTGGCGGGAAATGGTCCACCGGTCAGCTTTGGTACTGAAGATGCTCACATACGCGCCGACCGGAGCGATCATCGCGGCGCCAACTACCAGCCTTCCCGAGGAGATGGGAGGCGTGCGTAACTGGGACTACCGTTACACGTGGATCAGGGACGCAGCGTTCACTGTCTACGGTCTTATTCGTATCGGCCTGACGGAGTCGGCTTCGCAGTTTATGGAGTGGCTGGAGGCCCGGTGCAGCGAGACCGGTCCGGACGGGAAGCTGCAAGTGATGTACAGCATCCACGGCGATACAGATCTAACAGAGCAGGTACTCGACCACCTTGACGGGTACGGCGGCTCAAAGCCGGTTCGAATCGGTAATGGCGCAGCCGATCAATTGCAGCTCGACATCTACGGGGAACTTATGGACTCCGTATACCTGTTCAACAAGTACGGCATGCCGATTTCCTATGACTTCTGGAGACTCCTCCGCCGGATGGTCAACTGGGTCTGCGATAACTGGCGCGCTGACGATTGGGGGATTTGGGAGGTTCGAGGCAAGGAACGCCAGTTCGTATATTCGAAGCTGATGTGCTGGGTCGCGGTGGACCGGGCTCTCCGGCTGGCCGACAAGAGGTCGCTACCGGCGGACCGCAGCAAGTGGTTAAAGGTGAGGGATGAGATATATGAAGACATAATGGAAAATGGCTGGGATGAATCGCAACAGACCTTTGTCCAGTCATACGGAAGCAGTACCCTCGACGCGTCCACACTCATGATGCCGCTTGTCTTTTTCCTTTCACCCACAGACCCGCGTGCGATAGGCACTCTGGAGGCCATAAAACGGTCACCTGACAAAGGCGGCCTTGTGTCGAACGGCCTGGTCTACCGCTACAACACCAGCGGGACGGCGGATGGGATAGCAGGCGAAGAGGGCACGTTCAACATGTGCACGTTCTGGCTAGTCGAGGCGCTGACTCGAGCGTCGAGCGTAAACAGCAAGTATTTGGACGAGGCGCGTCTCATGTTCGAGCATATGCTCGGGTACGCTAACCACGTCGGCCTTTACTCGGAAGAGATTGGCCCTACCGGCGAAGCGCTAGGAAACTTTCCGCAGGGGTTCACCCACCTTGGTCTGATCAGCGCGGCGTTCAACCTGGACCGCGCCCTGGGCAGCAGAGACTAGGCAAGCGACAGACGACACGGCCCGTGAGGAATTGGGGCGGTCCAACGGGCAGACCGAGTCGTCAGGCCAAGGCCTTTTTGTACCAGTCGACGATGCTTTGTGTCTCGAAATCCAGGCGAGAGTATGTTCGCCGGGCCGCCGCGTTCGACTCGATCACTTCGAGGGAGATGGAGTCGACCCCTTCTCTCGCGAGGTCGGTCACGCCTGCGGCGACGGTAGCAATTCCGAGTCTTGCGCCTCTGTAGTCCGGTAGAACGCCGGTCATTTGAATGTATCCGGCTCGACTGGAATTCCGTTCTTCGATGCGTGTCCAGTTGAACGCAACCGCGCGCCCGTCGACGTCCTCAGCGATGAAGATCCGTTCCGGGCCGGCGCCCTTGTTTTTCATTTGCGCCTCTATGTCATCGACGCTGTTCGGCGAATAACCCCAGGAGCCGTCGAACACCGCGTTTTGCAGTGACGTCAATAGCTCCGCATCGTCATTCGCGGCCCGCCGTATTGAGTACCCGTCTGGCAATGGATAGCGTATCGTGGCGTCATGTCTCGGTTCACGGGAGATCATTTCCACCATGCGCGTCACCGGGAGGAATTCGGCAAATGCGATCGCGCCGCGGCTGCTCATGTCCTCGGCGCCAACCGCAATGTCGGCAGATTGGGCGCAAAATTCCCGGGCCCTTTCGACAGCCCGCGCTATCAAATGGATCCTCAGGGCGGCGACCGAGAAACTGCGGTCTACACCTACCCCAAGCACCGCCCTGCCGATATTCAGTTCCGGGTAGGCGAACGAGTATCCGTTTAGCTTGCCCTGATCTTCGGCAACAAACAGGTTCAACTCGGGTTCCACCCGCGGCGTATTGAGCCACTCCATCAGGCCTTCTTCATGCTCCGGCCACTTAATGTGGCCGTGCGAGCCTACCCGGCGCAGCAGATCGAAGAAGCCGCCGACATCCTCAGGCCTAAATTGCCTTACGGAGTCGCGCATCGTCATTGCGGACCGGCGACGGCGAATCAAAACACAATTCCTCCCGTTGGTCACTGACTTGTGACCAGATGATGGCAGATCAACGCATCTTACGGCACATGTCAGAGGCGTAATTTAAATGCAGGGCGGCGATTCGTGCAAAACACGTGGCATGTTGGGCCAGGACCTGGTCACGCTAGCATGTAAGTAATCCCGGCCCTCGACTGTCATTTCGGAACGGAGCGGAGCGCTCCACAGTCATTACTATGGCCTTGGGAAGGGCACACGAGGTGCTGAAAGTGGGGCACCGTCTTGCAGCCGCGGGGAAGGCGGGTTTGAAACCCACTAATACAATGCGACACGGCGGCAGCGTCTATTTTCAGAGGAATGGCGTGGAGGCGTTCGGAATCGCTATGGCCTTGCGAAGGCCGCACGAGGTGCTGAAAGTGGGGAGCCGTCTTGCGGCCGCGGGGAAGGCGGGTTTGAAGAGCATGTTTCAGAAGTCCTTTGCGTAGTTTCGTGTGGACCGCCTTGCGACGAGATTCCCGTTTTCACGGGAATGACGAAATTGGAATACGGCGCCGTACCTCATAATTCTGGCGAAAACCGCAATCCAATGGATCGTGATTCAGGTGGTCTCAACATTATGAAACATGCTCTTGAAACCCCGCCAATATGAAACATGCTCTTGAAACCCCGCCAATATGAAACGACGCGGCGGCAACGTCTTTTTTCAGGGGAATGGCATGGTGGCGTTTGGAATGACATCTTGGGCTGCTCAGTTGCACGGCTAGAGTGAACAGGCCGTGACCGGCGAATGTGAACCGGTCACCGGCCTCTATTTCGAGACGGTTTGAGGGTAGGTGGAGTCGGGATTCGTTGACCGCGTTCAAGAAACGCTGCTATCCTCAGAGGTGATATTACTGAGATCGGGAGTAGTACCGACAGTGGCGGGCAAGAGAGAGCCGGTAATGGTGTGAGCCGGCGCCCAGTCATTCGGGAACTCGCCCGTGAGCATTCGGCCTGAAAACGCGAGTATTAGGGCCCGAACGTTGGCCTCGTTACGGCCATGAGCGGTCGTAGGCGTTCGTTTCGGCGAATGATCCGGCAAGCAAGGTGGTACCGCGGGATGCAAGTCTCGTCCTTGGCAGGGCGGGACTTTTTTTATGCCCGTTTGCCGATCAGGGATTGGCGGCCCGGACAAAGATGCTCCGGGCATCAACCGGACAGACGTTAACAGACCAGAATGACAAGGTGGAAAAGGGAATGTCCATTAAAACAGGGGGCCAGATAGTCTGCGAGAGTCTCATTCGAGAAGGCGTGGACGTAGTATTTGGCCTTCCCGGCGGAGCGATACTGCCCCTGTACGGAACCCTTTCGCAGTACCCGTCGCTGCGCCATATCCTGGTGCGGCACGAGCAGGGAGCGGCCCACGCGGCCGACGGATACGCGCGAGCGAGCGGCAAGGTGGGCGTTGCATTTGCGACGTCCGGCCCGGGCGCGACGAATCTCATTACGGGCCTTGCCACGGCCATGATGGACTCCGTACCGGTGGTGGCTATCACGGGGCAGGTGGGACGTGCGGCCATCGGCACGGATGCGTTCCAGGAGACGGATATAACCGGGGCGACGCTTCCCGTCACAAAGCACAA
>JAKZUY010000212.1:0-4860 GCA_047516345.1 Dehalococcoidia bacterium
GGGCGCGGCTGCGCCTACAAAGTTCGCAGTACACGGTTGACACTAAAATTTCCGGTACTCGCGCGGGCGGTGGAATTGGACCCCGAATCCACCGGCTAAGGAACAGGAAGATGTCGTTGGAGCCCGATGTAATGCCGGCCAGGATGGCTTGCAGTAAATCAACCCATCACCAGCAATACGGCCATTAGCTCCACCCGGCTCATCTCGATCCCAACCACATTGGGGGCTACGGCTGCTTCCCGGCGTGGGAAGGCCCTCGCACAAGAGAATTCCCAATGGTCCGGGTAACTGGGGTACGGCGATCAGAGCCGCGTCAACGGACAGCCGCGCCGCCGAGGTGGAGGGAAAGGCACATCCGAGTGCAACTGATAGCCGCAACGGTGTGACCGGCGTCACGAGGCACGGGCCATATCCTCGATCACAACCTCTCCGTCAGTCAGGGCATCCAGGGTGACCCGGCTGCCCCAGAGCAGGGTCATGCCGAGCAACGGAGCGCTGTCCGACTTCAGCACTAGCGCGTCTTTCAGGCGTCCGTGCCAGGAAACTGCCGCCAGGTACGCCTCAAACCCGAACAACTCTCCGTTGGCCAGTTCGAAGGTCCGTTGTCCCACGGAGGGGAGTCCGAGTTGCTGGATGGACTCCGTGGGCAAGGTGAGATAGCCGGTGAACCCGGTGTCTAAGATAGCCTCCAGGGGCTGGGGCGGCCTTCACCGTCTATGATGTCAACGGTGACCAGGGCCTGCTGATCGCCGCTGACCTTCCCTTTAATCATCGGGGACAGGCATTCGGAAGCCGCCGACGTGGCTGTAGGCCGCGCGATGGCCGACGCGCACCCCGTAGGTCACGGCGTCCGGCCTCCGGTCCAGCAGCCGACGGGTGGCCGCCGCGTCGCCTGCGTCGATCTCGTAGTCACCGGTCTCGACGTCGATTACCACGAAACTACCCTTCACCGCCGACTTGACATGCGGCTGGATCCGTTCCCGGTAGATGGCTTCCCCTCTGGCTGCTATCTCCCCGGGCTTGTAAATAAGGCCCGCCATAGCGCCCTCCCAAAAGGCAGTGGTGAAGCATTGAATCTACTTTTCAAAGATACGCTCCTGGCCTTCCGGCGTTCAATGCAGGGTCGGGTGGGGGCATCCGAACGTCTCGAAGTTTTCGAGCGGAACCAGCCACGCTGTCTGCGAATAGCGGAGCGGTGGTCCGGCGGGTCAGCGACGACCCGTTGAGGACTATGGGAAGTGATCGCATTGGCGCTTACGGCTACTCCAGTCCCGGTATGTCGCCCTTCGCCAACCGGTATTGCGTCATCCAATATCAAAAACCACACGGGTTCCACCGGCCCATTGGGCGATGGCTACCCGGTGTGACGTTTGGGAGGTTCACACATGAACTCCACCAAAAGGGACTAATCCCAAATACCGCCGTTCCGCACAATTGCCGTCTCTCGACGAATGGTGGCAGACTGGCGCGCCGTCAAGGCGCGAATAGGCCGACAAACTGATCGACGGGCATGTCGTCAAGGCGTGCGGAGTCGCGGCAGGTTGCCAATATCGAGTCAGTGCGATCTCCCTCATACCGTGTGCGCAGGTTCGATTCGAACTTGCTCCAGAGAAGCGGTATCCCCTCGTCTCGCCGTCTTCGGTGGCCTGTCGGGTACTCGACGGCCACTTCTTCGGTCGCCTCGCCCCCGGCGAAAACTACCTGGACCGCATTGGCGATAGACCTTTTCTCTGGATCGAGATAATCGGCGGTATAGCGCGGATTCTCTGCGACTTTCATACGAGCCCGAAGAGCGTCGATCCGCGGGTCGGCCGCCGCGTCATCCTCGTAGTCGTCCGCCGTCAGATTGCCCTTGATGAGCGGTACGGCGACCATGTATTGCAGGCAGTGATCGCGGTCGGCCGGGTTCCACAGCGTGCCTTCCTTGGAGATGATCCGCATGGCCGGTTCCTGGGTGGTGATCGATACCGACTCGACCTCATCGATGCGATAGCCAACCGCCTCATGGAGTTGTATAGCCGCTTCGACCGCCGTCTGCGCGTGAAACTCGGCGGGATAGGAGATCTTGAACAGGATGTTTTCAATAACGTAGGAGTCGAAGGGACGGGCGATCTTTACCGCGTTTCCGCCGAACCAAACGCTCTCGAAACCCCAGCCGGGCGCCGAAAGGGCCGTGTCGTATCCCATCTCCCCGCTCATCGCCATCAACGCCAATCGCAACCCCCGGCTTGTTGCGTCCCCGGCGGCCCAGGACTTGCGTGAGCCGGTGTTGGGCGCGTGCCGGTACGTGCGCAGGGTCGCTTCGAGCCAGGCGTTGGACACTGCGTTGAATATCTGCTCTCGGCCGCCGCCCAGCATCGCCGTTACGACGGCCGCGGAAGTGACTTTGACCAGCAGAACGTGATCGATTCCGACACGATTGAACGCGTTGTCGAGAGCCAGCACGCCCTGAATCTCATACGCCTTGATGGCCGCAGCGAGGACGTCCCGGACCGTAACCGGTTTCATGTCGCCGGAACGGCTGAGAAAGTCCGCGGCGGCGAGAATTCCGCCAAAGTTGTCTGAGGGGTGCCCCCATTCGGCCGCCAGCCAGGTGTCATTGAAGTCGAGCCATCGAACGGCTGCCCCTATGTCGAACGCGGCCTTTACAGGGTCCATTTCCCAGGACGTTCCGGGCACGCGCGCCCCGCCCGGCACCCGCGTACCGGGCACATACGGGCCGAGAAGCTTCGTGCATGCCGGGTAGTTCAACGCCAACAGGGCGCAACCTATTGAATCGATCAGGCACAGCCGGGCCGTGTCGAACGCCAGATCCCCGCCTACGTCGGGGCCCGAGGCGTATTCGGCTATGGCCTCTACAACGGAGTCGCGTTCGGTCATCGAATCTGCGGCCCATACTGCACGTATTTCGGTCGCCTGTGTTTCAACTCGGGAGGGGTGTTCACGTTGCCGTTACGGCCGGGAATCCAGCGGCGTCCACGCCCGCGGTTCCGGTCCTGTGTACTCAGCAAGTGGGCGGATAAGTCGATTGTCATTGCGTTGTTCGATGATGTGAGCCGCCCACCCCGCAGTGCGTGCGATCACGAAAAGCGGAGTGAACATCGCTGTCGGGACGCCGCAATAGTGATAGACCGATGCTGAATAGAAATCCAGGTTCGGGAACAGGCCCTTATCATCGCGAATCACCTGCTCGATTCGTTCGGAAACTTCGAACAAAGTGCTATCGCCGGACTTCGTCCCAAGCCGACGCGACGCATCCTTCACGAAATCCGAGCGCGGGTCGCCGGTCTTGTAAACCCGGTGGCCGAATCCCATGATCAGGCGACGGGCGGCCAGCATCTGCCTGACCGACTTCTCGGCCTCACCAGCCGAGTCGAAGCGCGATATCAGTTCCATCGCCGCCTCGTTGGCCCCTCCGTGAAGCGGTCCTCTCAGCGCGCCGATGGCGGCCGTGATGGCTGAGTAGAAATCGGCCAGCGTGCTCGTTACGACTCTGGCCGCAAACGTAGACGCGTTGAATTCGTGCTCGGCGTACAGGACAAGCGACATGTCAAGCGCTTGCCGCCTGTCGTCGTCCGGCTCGGAATCCGTCAGCAGTTGCAGGAAGTGGCCGGCGATGGAGTCATCATCGGCGTCTGTATCAATCCTCTCGCCGCGCTGATGGAACCTGTACCAGTAGAGAAGCATGCTGCCGAACGAGGCCATCAACCTGTCGGCGATACCTGCCGCCGATCGTCCGTCATTCCCCTCCGGCTCCAAAACGCCGAGAAACGACGCGCCCGTTCTCATGACATCCATGGGATGCGTCGTGCCCGGGATCAGCTCCAACGTCGTCTTGAGGTCGTCAGGCAAATGTCGCATGCCTGCCAGTTTCCTTCGATACGCGGCCAACTGCATCCGGTTGGGCAGGCGATTGTAGATGAGCAGGTACGCGACCTCTTCGAAAGAGGCATGCCTGGCTAGATCGTTAATCGAATAACCGCGGTACGTGAGGCCGGCGCTCTCATGACCGACCGTGGCGATGGCCGAACGGCCGGCAATAATCCCTGCCAGGCCCTCTGCTGAGGTCGTCATGTAACTTTCTCCTCGCCGGAAGCGAACAATTCGTCCAGCTTGCGTTCGAACTCGTGGTATCCGATGTATTCGTAAAGTTCTTCCCGAGTCTGCAACCTGTCGACCACCCCGCGTTGCGTGCCGCGGGAGCGGATCTCCCGATAGACCGCCAGCGCGGCGGCGTTCATCGCCCTGAACGCAGAAAGCGGATACAAGGCAATCGCCACTCCGGCGTCGCCGAGTTCCGCGACGGTGAACGGCGGCGTCTTCCCGAACTCGGTCAGGTTCGCCAGTATAGGAGCATCGACCGCCGACGCGAAACGACGGTAGCCGTCCAAGGTCTCGACGGCCTCGGCGAAAATCATGTCTGCGCCCGCCGCCCGGTAGGCTTCGGCTCGCTCAATAGCGGCGGCCAGACCCTCACCGGCGACGGCGTCCGTACGCGCCATCACGACGAATTCGGCGTATGGCCGGGCGTCCACAGCCGCCTTGATACGGTCGCACATCTCCGACGACGCCACCAGTTGCTTTCCGGGCCGATGCCCACACCGTTTTGCCTGGACCTGATCCTCCAGATGTATGCCCGCAGCCCCGGCGCGGGACAACTCCCGTACCGTGCGGGCAATCATGAAGGCCGCACCCCATCCGGTGTCGGCATCCACCAGGAGCGGAAGGTCAACCGCCCCGGTTATGCGCCGGACATCCTCCGCCACGTTATCGAGGGTTGTAATCCCCAGGTCCGGCAGTCCGTAGGATGCGGTCGCAACTCCGCTGCCGGAAAGATAGATCGCCCGGAATCCCGCCGCG
>JAKZUY010000213.1:0-9682 GCA_047516345.1 Dehalococcoidia bacterium
GATGCCCGGGCAGGCTGCGCATATCTGATCGAGTACCGCCGTTCCCTGATGGTCAATGAAAGCACCCCGGCGACGACGAGGCAAATCACGCCCGCCGCGAACGCCGGATCGTAGGTTCCCCAGACGTCGAATACTACCCCGAACAGGTAGACGGCCAGCGCTCCGCCAATTTGGTGAGCCAGGTTGATGAGCCCGACGAGCGAGCCCATGTGTTTCAGGCCGTAGACATCGGCGGCCAGCCCTGTCGTCAGGGGCACCGTGGCCAGCCATGACGCGCCGCCCGCGAGCGCGAATCCCCACAAGGCCCACTGGCCGGGCAAGATGATGAGCAGAAGGAATGCCGAGCCCCGCACAAGGTAGACGCATCCGAGGAGCAGGCGGCGTTCCACGCGGTCGGACAAACTGCCGATAAAAATCACCCCAACAGCATTGATCCCGCTCAGAAGCCCAAATGCCAATGCGGCTGTGGTCGGGGTGATGTCCTCGGAGACGGCCCACCTCACGTAGTGGACCGATATCGAACCCGTAGTTACACCGCAGACCCAATATCCGATGGACAACTGCCAAATCGGTGCGGTCTTGAACGGCGCGGTCCAATTCTTTGCCTCAAGAGGGGTGTCGGGCATCCGGGCCGGAGGGCCCACGCCCCCTGTCTCATCCCGAGTCCCGTCCGGCGACTCGCCAACGTCCCTGGGGTCGTCCTTGACCACCAGGTATACGAGCGGCGCGCCGAAAAAAAACACAATGGCGCCTGCGATCAACCACGACGTGCGCCAGTCCGTCCAGATCAGCAAATAGGTCAGGAACGGCACGAATACTAGCCCGCCGACGGAACCGCCCGACGCCAACGTGCTCAAGGCTCGACCGCGGCTCTTGCGGAACCAGCGCGCCACCACCACGCTCGGCGGTCCCCCGGACAGGGCGCCGGAAGCGAACGAGACCACCACGCCGTAAAGGGCGATCAGAGCGTAAACGTTGCCGACGGCGGCTATCGACGCGGTGCCAAGGCCCATCGCAATCAGGCCAATGGTCACCACGATGCGGCCGCCAAACCGGTCCACCATCCGTCCAAACACCACCTGGCTTACGCCGTTTACCAGCCAGCCGACCGCTGCGGCGATAGAGATCGTCGCAACCGACGCGTGAAACTCCCTCTCCCACGTTTCGACAAAGATGCCGAATCCGTTCCTTGCGCCGACGCCGAGGAACATCGAAAAGAAGAGAGCGCCGACGATGTACCAGCCGTAAAACGGTGCGACCTGGAACCTCGCCCGGGTCCTTTCAATCAGATTCAAATCGCCGCCATTTCGGTTCGATTTTGCAATCGACGCAGCTTTTTATGAAACACTCAGGATCTCGGCGGCATCCCGGTTGATGATGGCTTCGATCTCCTGTTCGGGGATGCCGGGCAGGTGGTGGTCCTTCGCGAACTTGTTGAGCCCGCGCATGTGGTCGATATTGTCTTGCGGTATCGTAACCGGCCAGTCCGAGGCGAAGAGGATCTTTTCCGTCACTCCCCACTCGTGGAAAAGCCGCATGCCGTTCCAGTAGGACCAGGGCCTGTAGAACTGTGCCGAAACGTCGGTCCAGACGTTTGGGTGCTTCCGTACAACCGTGAGGGTGTCTATGTGCCACGGGTGGCCGAGATGCGCCATTATCATCTTGAGCCTCGGAAACGCCGCCGCCACCCGGTCGAACGTGAGAGGGTGGGCGTACAGGAGCGGCGCATCCCACATAGGCGACGTGCCCATGTGCCAGATGATGGGAATGCCGTCAGCCTCCAGCCTTGCGTAGAGACGATACGCGGCCTCGCCGTTGGGGTCGAAGTCCTGATAGTTGGCGCCCATCTTGATGCCCTTGCAGCCGAGATCGCCAACGCAGCGGTCGTACTCGTCGTTCACGCCGGGATCGAGCGGGTGTAGCGACATGAAGGGGATTATCTTGTCCGGCGCGTATTTTGCTACGGCGGCCGAAACATCGTTCCCGTTCATGTTTTCAGGCCACCCCTGAATCCCGAGGCCGAAATACTCACCCGTTTTCCAGGGGCGTTGAGCTATTGGGAAGACAAACGCCTTATCGACAGGGCCCATGTCGGCCAGATAGTCGGCCACGCTGTTCGTCTGTCGTACGGGCTGGCCCGAGCGCATCGTCGTCTCCGAACGCAGTTGTTCGGCAGGGACAGCACCTTCGTGACTTGGGATATGTGTGTGAACGTCGACGATCATCTGATGCTCCGATGGATGCAGGCTGAGTAGTGGTCACGTTTACCTGTAAAGGGCGATGTTATCCGCTCCGGCAAGGCCAGACAGCTAGCCGCCGTATCCGTCGCTGCCTCCCGTTTCCCACCACCGGTAGAGTTGGCTGGGGCTTCCCCCGTATGCACCGACGGAGTACGAGTTCCGCAGCGTTTCGGTCACGTACATCTTTGCGATGGCGATGGACTCTTCGATGCCTCGCCCTAACGCCAGCCCAGCTGCGATGGCAGAAGCCAATGTACTGCCGGCGCCTTCGTCGGACGTAGTTTCGATTCGTTCGCTTGGGTACTCGATATAATCGCTGCCATCCCACAGGATGTCCAGGCACTCGTCGCCGCGCAGATGACCGCCCTTTACAAGCACGTTCGCAGCGCCGGCGCGGCCCAGCAATTTCCCGACGGCCCTCAGCGCCAGGGCGTTTCTGATCGGGATACCAAGCAGGGCAGACGCCTCCGGCATGCTGACCGTTACGAGTTCGGTAATTGGCATGAGTTCAATCTTGAGGGCATCCTTCAGGGCGTCGTCTGCATGAGCGACATCCGGGTCCGCGACCACGTGCTTGATGGAGGCGCGATCGAGCGCCCGCGATACTCCTGCGATCGATTCGACATCCGGCATCCAACCGATCTTGACCACCTCCGCGCCGGTGGCATCGAGCGCCGACTCGATCTGCCGCACGATTTCGCCGGCGGAGTTGGCTGCGATCACGTCGGTGTCTTCGCCGCGTCTTGCCACGACCCCCGTCACCACGGCAGTGCCGTGCACACCCATGGCCGCGAACGTGCGAATGTCGGCTGCTATCCCGTCAGCGCCCGCGGAGTCTGAAGCTCCGACTGCTACCAAAGTCTTCGGGGATTTGGCGTCCATTTCCACCTCTTGCGTACTACGCGATTCCTGCGGCCCAAGGTCCGGTCGGCGATGCAAAACGGCAGGGCTAGCTCGTCGGTTGGGATGTTAATCTACGAAATCGCTCGTAAGGCGAACAATCGAACGGCAATACGCTATTGAAAGGCAGGCGGAAACAGCTTTGGACACTCGGTCAGTCGTAATCTCCGGAGCAAGGAACTTTCTTGCCCACACCCCCGGCCTAGTCAGACACGGCTCCCGGCCTTCGCGGGACATTCACGGTAATCCCGCCGTGGCCGAAGTCATCACGAACCACCTGCGCAGCTTCGAGCAAGCTGCCGCCTACGCGCCTAACAGGACCTATCTGGGCGGGTTGCAGCCCGCCGGGCTCGCCGAGTTGGACAAGCCGTGGTACGGACTCGATGGGGAGTTCGAGCGCGACCAGCCGTATGGTCACATCATGCCGGAAGAAGAGTTCTACGGCGTGATGAAGATGTTGGACGACTTTGACCTGCTATGGCTCGAGGAAGGGTTTAGCCGCAAGATGGCGGCCACTCTGAGCGAGACCGGAGATTGGACGGAAAAGCAACTCTCCTTGCTTGAGTCCGGCGTTTCGATCGACCAGATCAACGGGCGGCTCGGTGAGGGCTCCGGCAATCTTCCGATATACCTGCGTGAAGGTGAGTTGATCGGCGTGGTTAACGCCGCACACCGGGAGGACGCGTCGTTATTTGCGGATGTCCTGCTGGAAAACCTGGCCTGCAAGGCAGCGGCAGTTATGGCCGTCAAATGCCTCATCAAGGACCTCGGGATCGATCCGCTCGCCGTCCCATACATACTGAATAGCGGCGAGGAAGCCGTAGGAGACCGGTACCAGAGGGGCGGCGGAAACCTCGCGAAGGCGATCGCACAGGGGTGCGGACTCATCAATTCAACCGGATCAGACGTAAAGGCGTTTTGCACCGGCCCTAACCACGCCGTCCTGATCGCGGCGGGATTGATCGCATCGGGACTTTTTGAGCAGGTGATCATCGTAGGCGGGTGCTCGCTGGCAAAGCTGGGTATGAAATACCAGGGGCATGTCCGAAATGACATGCCCATTCTCGAAGACGTCCTGGCCGGTTCGGCGATGCTCGTGAAAAAAAGCGATGGACGAAGCCCTGTCGTGCGGCTCGATTCCATTGGGAAACACGATGTGGGCGCGGGCAGCGCGCAGGCGGCGATACTGGCCGAACTCGTCTCCAAACCACTGGAACGGCTAGGCCTCGGATACTCCGATGTCGACAAGTACGCCACTGAGTTGCACAACCCCGAGGTGACCGAGCCTGCCGGCTCCGGCAACGTGCCGGAACTCAATTACAAGCTAATCGCAGCGCTTGCCGTCAGGGCCGGCCAGCTAAGCAGAGCGGACATGCCGAAATTTGTGGCCCGTCACGGCATGCCAGGTTTTTCTCCCACGCAGGGCCACATCGCATCGGCGATTCCATTCATGCCCCACGCAATTGACGGACTTTCTAACGGCAGCCTGAATCGGGTAATGTTCCTCGCGAAAGGGAGCCTGTTTTTGGGCAGGATGACGCAGATGTCTGACGGCCTGTCGTTTATCATGGAGCCCGGAAACTGAAGTTGCGCTTACGGCTCAAGAGGATCGGGCCGAAATTTCAAGACCGCCAACCGGACCGCAAGGAGAATTCAATTGGACCTGAATGGCAAACGTGTAATCGCTCTCGGTGAGCGAGATGGAATCCAGGGTGATTCCATCGCCACGATAGCTCGCTCCGCCGGGGCGGAAGTCGTACTGGAAGTTACTCACTGCTTCGTCTGAACGTCCGCTGGCGCACTTGACCTTGAAGGTCAAGATGAAATCAAGCGGACCGTAGACAAGGTCGGGACCGACGATCTGGTCGTTCTCCTCGGCACTCCTACGGCAGAAAGCTCCGAGCTTTACGCCACGACCATGGTGGACGGCGACCCGTCCTGGGCCGGAGCGCTGGCTGGCACTGCCTTGGGATTGCCGGTGTTTCACGTGACCGAGGATGAGATTAAAAACCAGGCTGACGCGAAGGTCTACGACGACGAGGTAGGGGTGGCAGAGATGGTTCTGGAGCTGGACGAAATCCAGCAGGCTGTCCGCAAGGTCCGGGAATCCAACGGCGGCTAAGGCGCGTCTGATCCAATCGGCCGTCTGCGATAACGCAATCGCAGCGCGGCCGGACCGTTCTCAGAATGGCCGGTGCGCGCCGCGTGTCGGCCCCGGTCCGTCCGTCGCGGTCTGACTCGACCCGTGGAATCGGGCGTCGCCTCGTTAACTTCTATGGTCGGCTCATTACCCGCCGCGGGGCGCTAAAGTCGAGGCGGATCTGGACTGTTACCCGGGGTTGAGACGGTCCAGGAACGTGGTGACCGCCTCCGCTGTGCCGACCGGGTTGGTGATGTGCGGCCAGTTTCCCATTCCGTTAATCACCACTTTCCTGACATTTGGCCAGTTGGGCCATGAGACCGGTCCGCCATCATCATTGGTGGTGACGATAAGCGTCGGCACATGGGGTTCAGCGTGATCAGTCAAGTCGAGGTGGTTTCCGACGTTCACTGAGGCAGGATCGAATTTGGGGGCCCGAAGCCCGCCCGGCCGCGCCCACGTAAGCATGTTGACGATGTCTGAAGCCCGCATGGATGAGTGGTCCCCGAATATATCGGCCCCACCCGGCTTTAGTACAAGGTCCGCCAGACTTGCGATTTTGGGGTCGCCCGGCGGCGGTCCGAGAAGGATCAGCCCACCGACAAGATCGGGCCACCGTTCGGACGCCCGTATTGCCAGCAGCGCCCCGAGCCCCGTTCCCGCCAGTACCGCCTTCCGCTGCCAGTACGACAGTTGTAACCGCAGATCGTCGGCGTACTCATTGAAGTCGTACTTGCCGTCGGGCTCCCACGGTGTGCCGCCATGGCCGCGTAGGTCCATGGCGATCACTTCGGAAGACCGGCGGATGCGGTTGGCGAACGGTCCGTAGGTGTCGGCGCATTCGCCCAGGCCGTGTAGCAGCACAGTCATATGTGCTGCCGACCTGGGCCACCAGAAATAGTGAAACCGCCTGTAACCGAGCAGTTTCAGGTATTCGCTCAGCCCACCGTGTCGATTCGCAAGCAAGCGGGTCACCGCCCAACAATCGGAAAATGAAAGTCCGCCCGGTTAACGCCAAAGTCGGCGCGTGGCGCCGGACTGGCAGGCCCTGCACGTCGCGCGTCGACTCGCGGGTCGGCGCTTCAGGCGGGCAACGCAGCTAGCGCGGTGTCGATATCTTTCGGCTTGTAGCCAACGACTCGCTTGTCTCCGATGAACGTGACGGGGGTCGAGGAGTAGCCTTCGGCCATTAAATATCTGGTGGCGTCGTCATCGAGTGAGACGTTGTGCTCCGCGAACGGGACACCCTTTCGTGAAAGGTACACTTTCACCATGTGGCAAGGGCCTCAACCGTTCGAGGTGAAGATCTTGATGACT
Organism: Dehalococcoidia bacterium; assembly: GCA_047516345.1. Classification (GTDB taxonomy): domain Bacteria; phylum Chloroflexota; class Dehalococcoidia; order Lucifugimonadales; family Lucifugimonadaceae. The sequence goes on from JAKZUY010000213.1 coordinate 6,598, forward strand.
GCGTCAAAATCGGTCAAGTTTTCATTCCTCCAAAAATCCGGTGCAAATCCGGCGATTCTGGAATTCCGGATACAGTGATTGTATAAGTAATCGGACCGGTGTCCGGAAGCGGCCAATCGATTTTGGTCGTCAGGGCGCAGGATACGATCCGGACAGCAACATGATAGACCGCAAACTGATACTCGAATCCGTATTCAAGGCCCTGCCTGAGAGCCACGATCTGGTCCCTTTGCCCAAACTCAATGTACCGACCCCCGCCGGAATCGGATTCCAGAAGGTTTACTTCGGCGCCAGGTGCGATTGCGGGACCTCGGCCGTGTTGAGTGTTGAGGTTGCCAACGACAGGTCAGAAGCAGACCTGGAAACGGCGATGCCGGCCATACTTGACCGCCTGATGAAGCAGAAAAACAGCTTCAGAAACATGTCGTGCCGGTCCCATCAAAGCCTCAGGTCCGGCCAATTCAAATAGAATCCCGATCGACCGGCAAATCTACCTCAAAACCTGAACTCCGGAGGGAGCAGCAATGCCCAGGAAAGAACTGACCGAGGACGAAGCCCTTCAAAGGGCCGTAAATTTCTCAGAGAAGTACGTTAGCAGGGGGCCGTACGAGTTTTTCCCAGACGCGGAGGTGGTTAAAGTGGTCCAGGAGGGACTCGGCAAGAACGAGCTGGATCACGGCTATCGCTACTGCCCTTGAATGCCTTTGAGCGGCGATCCGGTCGAGGATCGCAAGAAGATATGCCCGTGCGACCGGCATCACGAGGACATCATCCGTGACGGGTTCTGTATATGAATGTTCTTTGTAAGCGAAGAGTTTCTTCGCTCTTACGAAGCCGGCGAGGACTTCGAACAGACAATCGATGAAGCGGTGCCGCAGGGCACGGGCCTTTTCGAAGGTGAATATGCCTCCAAGGCCTCCACGAAAAGCGCGAAGTCGCGAGCCTCGCGCCGCGGAAAAAAGAAGTAGCGGGCGTCGGCAACTTAATAACGTAGAGGCCGTTCCGGCCCTCGCGCCATTCCCTCCGGCGCACGATATGACATGACGGGCAGCCGTTTTTCAGCCCTTGCCCGAACGCCGAACCGGAGTCGTTCCCAGCGGCAACGGTGTGGTGCCACGTGTGGCGGAGCCTGACCAATGAACATTGATCCGAAAGAATCTCTGACGCTCAACACGTACAACGTGAGGAGTGTCGAATTTGGCGCCAAGACCGAGTTGCGGGCCGGCGCGCTTGCCGTCGACATCGTGGAGGTGATCGCGGCCGCGAGGTCCGACCCGCGGGTAAACGCCGTCCAGGTGGAACTCGTTCATCCAGGCGAGTCGACCCGCGTCACGGCGATCAAGGACGTCATTGAACCTCGGGTAAAAATCTCCGGCCCTGGACAGGTATATCCGGGGGTCGCCGGCAGGCCGGTGACGTCGGTAGGCGTGGGCGAGACGAATCGTCTTGCCGGCGTGGCAGTAACCGCGCTCAGCCCGATCAAGTCCTATGAACTCGCAAGCCCGGCAGGGGGCGTCGTGGGCGGCGCGGCAGGACCGGGGTCTAATCTATTCGACATGAGCGGACCCGGCGCCGACGCCTCGCCGTATGGCGCCTTGCACCACATCTGTTTGAGCCTTGGCGTGAGCCCGGTGCTACATCTCGACGATCAAAACGAGACGATTCATGCGGCCGCGCTAAGGGTCGCCGACCTGCTTGCAAATACGACTCTCGACGCGCCGGCAGACGAAACCGAGGTGTTTGGCAACCGGCCTATGAACGCAGACGTTCCCTCCGTTGTGTACGTCGCGTGCATGAACTCACCTCAGCACTACGCCAACAGCCTGAACGCATACGGCGTCGCCATCTACGGGTTGACCAGGCAGACGCCGCCGTGGGTGTTGCGGCCCACCGAAATTCTGGATGGAGCGATTTGCGGTTCCTACAGCTACGAGATGATTAACAACCCCGTGGTCACGGGCCTGCTCCGCAAGCATCGGGCCGGGGAGTGCAACTTTGTCGGCGTCATCACTATACGGACCCGTTGGAGTTCACAAGCCGAAAAGATCGTTCAGTCGGGCCAGACGGCGCGCATAGCGCGTGACCTCGGGGCATCCGGAGCGGTCGTCACATGGGACGCGGGCGGCAACGACTTCATGGAGGTCGCCAGAGTGGTGCAAGCCTGCGAACAGGCCGGGATCGACACGGTACTCTTGACCGGCGAAGAGGACCCCGACAACGAAGGTCCGGCGCTGCTTGAACCGCTGGCTGAGATGAAGGCCGTCGTTAGTTCCGGTATAGGCGCCAACATGTGGTACGAACGCACTGCCATGCCCGCGGTCGAGCGAGTGGTGGGCGCTCCGCAGGTGCAGCTAAACTTCGGACCCAACGAGCCGCTGCAGATTCTGGACGCAAGAAGCGAACTGGCCACGTTGCAGTCGGAAGACCACTACGGCTTCGGTTTCAGGAGTTGCTTCAGCTACTGATTCGGGTGTTGCCGCTGCTGTTCGTTCGCGGGCGCAGGCTCGGCAAGTAAAGCATGGCGGGTCGTTTTCCCGTCAAGGGACCGGACGTTGAGCGCGTTATGCATGTAACATATCGGCCGAATTAGTGGAGCAGGTGTGTGAAACTGCTTTGGCAGGTTTCGACACCGTGTGAGCGCGCGGACCATTTCGGCTGCGTTATTAAAAAGAGAGGAAACGAGTTGATCCCAAAGAAGTTTTTGATTCTGGCTGCCATCGCCATTGCGGCGATCGTAGTGGCCGCGTGCGGCGGCGGCGATGACGCCGAACCCGCAACCCAGGCGCCGGCGCCGGCGGCGACGACCGCTCCGACAGCTACCGTTACCGTGAAGGCAGTGGTACCAACCATTGCTCCGGTTTTGTCGACCGCAACATCGGTCCCGGCCGCGCCCACATCTACACCGGCGCCCACAGCCACGCCGCCAGCCTCCGGACCGACCGGTACGCTGAACGTGGGTGTGGCGTTGATCACGCCACCCAACTTCTTGCCCAGCAAGATCCCGTGGCCAGGCAATCTCAACATCATTTCCTGGGGAGTCGGAGAGGGGCTGGTTCGCACCGACTATGTGAAGCCTCCGCTAATT
>JAKZUY010000214.1:0-2754 GCA_047516345.1 Dehalococcoidia bacterium
ACTCAGCCGCCTATCTTGTGGTGCATTCTCTCTTCGCAGAGGTCGATTTATGTGGGTAACTTGCCTTCAGGAAAATTTTAGCCGCGGACTGGCAACGGTCGGCAGGGCTGTAGCCAGCCGTGCCACTTTGCCCGTCACACAAAACGTTCTGCTCCAGGCAGATGGTAATCGCCTGAAGATTACCGCTACAAATCTGGAAATCGCTATCAGCACGTGGATCGGGGCGCAGATCGAGTCCGAAGGCGCGGTGACGATACCGGCCCGCACGCTCACTGACTTTGTCAACTTGCTGCCTCGCCAAAAGGTTGAGATCGATCTAACAACCGATCCATGGGGCATAAATCTCCAGTGCGCCAACTTCACGGCCAACCTGAACGGCACGGCGCCTGACGATTTCCCCCCAATTCCGACTGTCGCCGCCGGCGCATCTGCAAGTATCCCCGCTGACAGCCTGAGAGGCTCCCTCGAACGGGTCGTCTTTGCGGCCGCAACTGACGATTCGAGGCCTGTTCTTACCGGCGTCAAGCTGGACATTGCCGGAAGCGAGTACACGGTCGCCGCCGCCGATGGGTTCCGGCTGGCGGTGGAGAGCGGGAATCTGGCCGCCGAGTCGGACGCCGATATCGGAGTGATCGTGCCTTCCCGGACGTTGACCGAGGTAATGCGCCTCCTGGGCGATCAGACGTCAAATGTCGAATTCAGGGTTACCGAGGCCAAGAGCCAGGCGCTGTTCACGCTTCAGAATGTCGAAGTTGTGACCCAGTTGGTGCAGGGGGCGTTCCCCGACTACGAGAAGCTGATACCGACCAGCCACGGGACGTTGGTCAAAGTGAATCTGCAAGATTTCGTGCGGGCTACCCGCGCGGCCTCGATCTTTGCGAGGGACGGCAGCGGCATCATAAGGCTGTACATCAATCCGCCGGAAGACGGTCGAGGAGGCGAGGTAAAGGTGCAGTCGAGGGCCGAAGAGGTTGGCAACAACGAAGGCGTTATTCAGGCCGACGTCGAGGGGGATGAATCGAAAGTCGCGTTCAACAGCAAGTTTTTGACGGACGTGCTGGCGGTACTGGGAGGGGATGACGTCACTCTCGAAACGACTACTTCATCAAGTCCCGGCGTCCTGCGGGCCAGCAATCATCAGGGTTACACCCACGTCGTGATGCCAATGTTCGTGCAGTGGTAAAAGCCCGGCGGTTTTTCTCGTAACGTCCGGGGAATGGCCGTTTTCTTGAGCGTCTATCCGCCACGCAGTCCAGCCATCGTCTCTATCCCCGTAGAGAGCACTTCGAGTACCCACTCGATGTTCGTAGTAGTCCGTCCCCCTTCGGATTCCCGCCAACACCGGCCGGAGGTAACTCTCGCGCTCGTCCTCTGTGAATTAATCTCACGGAGGACGGTGCGTTTGCGATGCGGCCCTGATATCGTCGCACAGTTGACCGGCAGGACATATTGAAGACACTTCGCCGAACGACCGGCGAGCAAAGGTGGCGTACCCATGGGTGATTTTTCAGGGAAGATAGCGATAGTGACCGGAGGAGCGCTTGGGATGGGCCGTGCCGGGGCTCTTGGGTTCGCCCGGGAAGGGGCCAAAGTGGCCGTCGCCGATATCGATGAGAACGCAGGCGCGCAAACGGTTCGGGACATGTCCGGTATGGAGGGTGAGGGCGTCTACGTCAATGCGGATATGGGCAACTCCGGCGACTGCCGACGGGTTGTCGACGAGACGGTGGCCGCATTCGGAGGGGTGGATATCGTCTTCAACAACGTGGGGATCCAGCCTGCTGAGTCTTATGCCGACGCGGTCGAGTTACCTGAGGAGACGTGGGATCGGATCATCGCCGTGAATCTCAAGAGCCGATTCCTCATGGCCAAGTACGCCATTCCGCACATGCGAACGCGGGGAGGCGGCGTGATTGTCGACAACGCCAGCGTTCAGGGACTGCAGTCAATGCCGGGTGTTTCTGCGTACGCCGCCAGCAAGGGCGGTGACCTGTCGCTTGTCCGGCAGTTGGCGCTCGACTTTGCTAAGGACAACATAAGGGTGCTTGCGGTTTGCCCTGGCACGATCGACACACCCATGGTCAGGGTGGCGGCAGCCCAAACGGGCAGAGACATCGAAATCGAGCTACAGGACTACGGCCGGACTCATCCGTTGGGCCGGATCGGACAGCCGGAAGAAGTAGCCAACGTGGTGTTGTTCCTGGCCAGCGATCGGGCATCATTCATGACAGGTGAATACGTCTGCGTAGACGGCGGGATGATGGCGATGGGCGTATGGGCAGGCGGGGCAGGGGCGGACCTGTAGTCCGTCACAGAAGTCCCCCGGCCTGAAAAGTGCTAAGCAACATTTTTCTTCTCCGACCCCGATCGGGGAACCACGAGGCGGTGTGGGTTCCCTGAGTTCACAAATATGACGCGGGGAGTCAGCTTTGTGAGACAGGATCCTGCGGGCCAACCGGCAGCTTGCCTGTTTGAGCCGGGCTGGCACACCGCGGCTCAGATGTAAGCGATGCTGCCGTCCGGCATCACTTCATCGCCGCGCCTCCAGGGACGCACATACGGACGGGCTTCGATCTCTGCGTCGATTATGTCGATACCGAAGCCGGGACCCTCGGGGATCGGGAAGTAGCCGTCGACAGGGCGGGGCGGCGTCGTTACGGTCGCTGCTTCCGCTTCGTTGGGCGACCTGAATTCCTGTATCAGGAAATTCGGTGTTGCCGCGTCAAAGTGCAGGTTGACCATCGTTGCGACCGG
>JAKZUY010000215.1:0-7654 GCA_047516345.1 Dehalococcoidia bacterium
AATCATTGCCGCTGCGTCATAATCCCGTATGCCGGGGACTTCAATCTACAAAGTAATCGGGCTGTGCGCCGCCCTGATGCTCGTCGTTGGTATCGCCTGCGGCGGAACGCGCTCGGCCGAATCCGATTCGTTCAACGACCCCCAATCCGGGTTGGTAGTCCTGAGCGATCAACAAGGCCTGGTCGTCTTCTCGCTGGCTCGCGACCTCGGCATTGGCGCCAATCGCATCCCGATAACGATTCTCCGGTTTGATCAATCGAGGGTTTTGGACCGCGCGTCGGATCTTTCGGTTAATTACGGCCTGCTGAACGGCGAGAATGCGCGAGCGGTGGATGAGATTACCTGGCGCCCGTGGCCGTTCAGCGGAGGGGTATATACGTTCCTGGCAAAGTTCGAGGCAGCGGGAACCTGGGAGATCGTGGTGACGATGGACGAGCCGGGCGGGGAGGTAACCGGCAAGGCCGCTATCCAGGTACGAGAGGATCCGCTTGCTCCGGGTGTCGGCAGCGCTGCGCCCCGTACTCCCACCAAGACGGCATCCGCCATTGACGACATACGGATCATCAGTTCCGACCCGAATCCCAAGCCGGAGTTTTACCAGGTGAGCCTTGATGAGGCCATCGGCTCAGGAATGCCGGTGGCGGTGACTTTTTCCACTCCAGCCTTTTGCCAGACAAGCGCCTGCGGCCCTCAGTTGGACGCTTTGGCGGAACTCCGAGTGGAATACGCCAGCCGCGCCCATTTCGTGCACGTGGAGATTTGGGACAACCCTCGCGAGATGCTGGAAAGCGGAGACCTGGGGTTGGGGGTCCTCTCGCCGGTTGTCGAAGCGTGGAACCTGCCCACCGAACCGTGGACTTTCCTTATCGACGGGGGAGGAAACGTATTCGCCCGTTTCGAGGCGTTCGCAACACGAGACGAGCTCACCGGAGCGATGGAGGCCATGCTCGCAGGCGAAACGTGGCGCCCCGGATGACGCTGCCGGCGTGTCTTGTCGTAGAGGGCGGTTATGCCACCCACCGTCCCCGCGGCTGTGGCCTCAAGACGGCAAACTTGCCGATCGGCGAGTCCAAAGGCGGATTTTAAACCCGCCGCTACGATATGAATTGGCAGTGACATGCGCGCATTACCCGGCACACCTGTACGGCAACGCGGATTCTACGACCGCGTGATACGCGGCGAGGGTGAATTGGACAGGCTACGCACAGATATCATGGACAATCCCGGGATATGGTCTGAGGATGCCGACAACCTCGCCAATTGGCGAAGCCGAAGTCGGGTTTGAATTGGCGGCGCAGGCATAATGATGGGAAAATCCACCGGCGTAGAGACGGGTCTCAATCCCGCCAGTACATAACCGGCGGCGTGATCAAAATGAAGGGGTTTATTTGAAATGGCAACAGACGAACAGCTGGATCGACTCCGAGAATTCATCGCGCCGCCCCGTATCGCGATGGTAGCCACTATCGGCAAGAACGGTATGCCGCAGTTGACGCCGAACTGGTACGCGTACACCGGCGGCGAAATAATCATCTCAATCACGAAACAGCGAGTGAAGTACCGCAACGTGGTTCGCGACCCTCGGGTGGCGGTTTCGATCTGCTCGGAGCCGCTGGCCGAGGAATATGTGACGGTGAGCGGCTCCGCCAGGATTATCGACGGTGACGAAATTTGGGGCCCAACCCGCCAGATCCTCGGACGGTACCTTGAGCCGGATAAAGCGGTCCAAATGCTGGATCAGTTGCGCCAACAGGACCGCGTCCTGCTGGCGCTAACGCCCGAGCGGGTCTTCTTCAGATACGAATAGACCCCGGTAACCAAGCGGCAACCACCCCATCACCTCCGCGGCATGCGAAGGACAACCGGCAAGCGTTGGCCGACACCCCGCGCTTTGCCTATCCCGACGACTGGCTTCTTTCGTCCAGGACTCGCAGCAAATCCTCTGCGGCATCGATTACGTCCGGCAAGCGGGGGTCCTGCGCCAGCGAGATAGCCTCTTCGATGTCAGCCCGGATTTCCTCCTCCGGACCTCCGTATCTCAAGAGAAGAATTGCGCGGTCGAGGTAGATGACGGCGCGCGCCGTTTCGATATCCAGGGCGCGGTTCAGGTCTGCCAACGCCAGCAACGGTTTTTGGGCGAAATCGCGGTAAAACCTGCCGCGCCACCAGTAGGTCGCAGCCTCATCCGGAGCCAACTCGATAGCGTGACTGAAACTCTGTTCCGCTGCGTCAAGATCGCCGAGCGCGCTGTTCGTCCGACCCAGAACGATGTGGGGTTCCACCAGGGCTGGGTCTCCCCTGACCCCCCTTTCGGCATCGCGCCTCGCGCCCTCAGTATCGCCGAGGTTCATCCGTGCAATGGCGCGGTGGCCGTACGCTTGCCAGAGGTTCGGTTTGAGGAGAATAGCCTGATCGTAATCCAGCAACGCCTCATCGTGCTCCCCCTGCAACATCTTCGCCTGACCGCGGCCGTCCCACCCGCGTGCGAAGCCGGGCTCGAGTTCAATGACGATGGTGAATCGTTGCTCGGCCTGCCTGTATTGCTCCCGGCTGAGGTGGCTGTATGCCCGCACGTAGTGGCCCACGCTTTCGGTATCCGGAGTCGCGGTAGGCGCGGGTGTCGAGGTTGGGCCCGGGGTCGGGGTGGGTTCCGGCGTCGGCGACGGTGTTGGCGCGGGTGAAGGCGTCGGTTCGGGAGTGGTCGTCGGGACCGGAGTAACCTCGGCTGGACTCGTGCAAGCCACTACCGTAACGACCAACGCGACTAGCGCGACGGCCAAGTGCAGCGGCCTATGGAATATCGGATTGACTTTCATGTGTCGGTATAGGACTGCGTCCCTGTCCTCATAAGAAGAATACGTCGGGACCCGTATGCCGAGATTCAGTTAGCGTTGCTCATCCAGCAGACAGCCGACCTGCAAGAATCTCAAGGGCCAGCCGGTCGTTGAGTTGACCCGATTTGATCGCCATGTCTGCCGAAAGCAGGAGACGGTGGGTATCGGCCAGGTAGTCTGAACTGAATCGTCCGGTCTGGCGAAGCGTCTTGTCAAGCACAAAGCTATTGGTCACACCGACGTGACGGCCGATCTCTTCGCGTTTGAGCGTCCCGCCGGACAGGTGTTTGGCTATCAGCAATATCCTGACTTGCCGAGCCATCAGCCCGATGACCGAGCTGACCGACGAACCGTTTTCGAGCAGCGAATACATCATTCGCATGGCCTGCTCGGGCCTCCGTTCGAGCACCGCGTCGATCGTGGCGAAAATATTGGCTTCCCTCGCCTCGGCAACCATCTCGTCCACATCGTCCCGCGTCACCGTACGACCGTCGGCATAGAGCGCGAGTTTGAGTACCTCCTGATCGAGCAACCGCAAATTTCCGCCGGAGACCCACGCGAGTCGTGCGACGGCGGCGCCATCTACCGCAACGCCGGCAGCGGCGAATCGTTGGTTTATCCAGGAGTCGAGATTCCCCCCGCGCAGGTTTGGGAATTCCCTGACTTCCGCTTGGGGTCCGACTGAGCGCAAGCCCCGGCCTCCCCTGCGGAGACGAACGCTTTCCAAAAACAGGAACTCCGTGGTTGCCGGAATGTTCGACAACCCGTCCGCCATCTTTGTCCATTCGTCCCCCAGTGACCGGTCGTTGCCGTCGAGTCGCGACAGAAGTCCACGAACTACTATCAGGCGACGGTCCGCGAGGAAAGGCGCAGAGGAGGCAGCGCCAAACACCTGCGCCAACGAAAACCCCGCGCCTTCATACGTTGAGGTGTTGGGGTCGCGGACCTCGGGGGGACCTACCGATTCACGGATGCGCGCGACTTCTTCGCTTATGGAAAATTCATCTTGCCCGTGAAAAACTCGGATCACGTCATTCGTTCCGCGTGTGTGGCGTCCGGTGAATCGGCTTTGGGAAACATCGGTGTAAACTGGAAATTACCGGACTTTGACTGACAGATCGACCTGTCGCCATTGTCCCGAACCACGATGATATTCCACATCCTGCGCCTGATCATCAGACTTATGGCGGACAGACGCGTATCCATTTGGGTCAAGTTGATTCCCGTCGCTGCGGTCGCGTACATACTCTCCCCAATAGATCTGAGGCCCGATTTCATTCCGGTGTTAGGTCAGGTTGACGACCTCCTGATCGCGATCCTGTTGTTTTCCGTGTTCATCATGCTGGCCCCGAGCGAGGCGCGTCGGGACGGCCTCCGCCCCGGAAACGCCGCTCGCACGGACGATCCGGAAGCGCCGGCCACATTCGAAGGCAGAATGCGCAACGTGGACGATGACGCTCCTCCAGGCTAATTGCGTATTTCCCGGTAAGAAAATATGAGGATTGGCATGACCGGTCTGCCTTCGTCCGGTCGCACAACGGTGTTCAACGCCCTGACTCGGGGGCACGCTGAGACAGGCCCGATTGCCGACCGAAACGGCCACATCGGAGTCGCTCGCGTCCCTGACGAACGTCTTCGGGTAATAACCGATCTGTTCGGCTCGCGGACTTCGGTTCAGGCAGAGGTCACATATGTCGACCTGCCGTCCGTCCGCACCGGCGGGGGCGATCTCTTCAGCGGCGAGAATGCAACTCAACTCCAGCGAGTAGACGCGTTGTTGGCGGTAATAAGGTCGTTCAAAGATGATTCCGTGCCCCACCTCGCAGGATCGGTCGACTGGTGCCGCGATCTGGAAAAGATAATGTTCGACCTTAACTTCGCGGACATCGATCTGATCGAACGGCGCATTGAACGAATAGTGGCCTCGTTCAAAGGCATGCGGTCGGGTGAACGAGCCGCGGCGATGCAGACGATCGAGACGTTTCGCGGCATACAGCAGGACCTGGAAAACGGGATACCGGTCCGGGCGCAGGACTCCGCCGTTACCGGCAATCCGTCCCTTAGAGATACATATCTCCTGAGCGCCCTGCCCTTCCTCGCTGCGATAAACATCGACGAGGATGAAATCGCGATGAGCGGAGACTACGAGTCCGGTCTGAGCCAATTGCTGTCGGGCCCTCTCGCCGGTGGCACAACCATCGCCGGCAAACTCGAAATGGAGCTCGGTCAACTGGAGCGGGGCGATGACGAAACCGGCCTGCGAGAGGAGTTGGGCGCCGGAGAGCCCGGCCTTTCCCGAATGATCCGGTTGTCATACGAAGTTCTGGGCCTCGTCACCTTTTTCACCGCAGCGCCCAACGAGGCCCGGGCCTGGAAGATCACGGATGGCACACCCGCGCCAAAGGCCGCCGGCAGCGTTCACTCGGACATGGAACGCGGGTTCATTCGCGCCGAGGTCACGAGCTACGATGACCTGGTTGAGTACGGTTCGGAGGCAGAGGCAAGAAAGCGAGGAAAGTTGAGAACGGAAGGTCGGCACTACGTCATCAAAGACGGCGATATCGTCAACTTCCTGTTCTCCGTTTAGCCGTCCCGCAATGTCCGGGCCGGTCCGCAATTCAAGGGCTTCGTCCAATTACCCAGTTGCAGCACGGCAACCCAGCTTATTCAAACGGGCGACGCAGTAGCAACGGCAGCACAAGCGAGGCGGTAATCGTACTACTACGATTCGTACTTCGCTCGTGCCGACATGCTCTTTGCTAATACGGCAGCGAGGCGTTCTACGGGGCCGCTCCTTGACTTGATGACACGATTGATCGGACCTGCTCTTTGCTGAGCACAAACGGAGCTCCAATATCAGTCTCAAGGCCTTGTTCGTCCTTGAACCTGTCGCTGGATTTGAAGCTGAGGCTGCCGCTGTCGCCAACTAAAGCGATGCCCGGTTCTCCAGTGGTCGCCCATTGGATATCCCCGAATTGAGCAGGATATCCTGCTCGTCTGGGCTTACCCCTCAGGAATAGCAAGTACTCCTGACCAGGAGACATGTCGACCACCTCGAACGAGGTGAACTCCGACTCGCCGCCGTCTAGCACTGTCGTGTAGCCGGTTGTGAACGCGACGAAGGTTGTCTCTCCAATCGTCGCGTCCCCCTTAAGTGACTCGACGATATTGAAACGACGAAAGAGATGGCTAACCGAACCGTTTTCTTTCCCTGTCGCCGCCGATATCTCCGGCTTCACATGGAGCGACTCGTCCATGTACTGTGCCAGAATTATCCGATCGGACTCTTTGACTAGGTTTTCCGCATTCGTGTAGTCGCGCCACGAGCCGGCATTACCTCCTCCAGTTGGCATGAAGTGCGGAGCCAAAAGCAACCCAAAGACGAGTCCTGCTACCACCGTGACACTGAAAAAAGCGAACATTTTATGTTTCATGGTTTTGACCTTCATGTTCTTCTTATGTGGCCCCTAATTGCAGGTCACGGGGTAACTCGTATGCGAGTACCTAGAATTCACCGCGCACTCGTCGTCCTCGTACACCTGATAGATCGTGTTGTTGTCCCCAGCCGTGTTCATTATGGCAGGTGATACGTTGCTGTGGCGGACTCCGATGTAGTGCCCCAGTTCATGGGTAGCCACCGATCGCTTGTAAGTCAGACTCTCGCTATCCAAGTGGTATGAATTCAAGACGGCAGTGGTTGCAGATCGCTTGTTCGGCCAAGCGTTGCACGACCAAGACGTATTTCCCAAGGGTCCTGACTGTCCGAGGTCCCGGACACCAAACTTGTGGCTGGACTGTGAGTCGTCGTGCCGAAACAATACTGGAGTGTTTGAACCATTCCATTCAAATCTCGCTTGGGCGTACGCAGTACCGTACTGGCCGCCAGGCGGGTAATCTGGGTCGGCACGGTACGCTGGCCGGAGTTGCGTGTTTGACTGGTATTGCCACACGCACGGTGTGCTGCCGCCATTGTTGTAAGCATATGCAGCCGACCCACCAATCGCCGAGACTCCGAAAACCGTCACTATTGCCGCTGGCAGTATCATCCACCGCAACAGAAACCTTACAATCAATGCCTGTGTCATATCGTTCCTCCTCTTGACTGTGTGCTCTGGGCTATTCAGTCCTTTGGTGCTACAGGTAGATCAGCAATCTGACCATCTGCCACCTCCTGTGACTTGTGACATCGCCCATTGTAGGCGGTGCGCATCAAATGGCCGTGAAAAACAACCCCATTTCCATCAAAGAACTATCAAAGATTCTCCGTTCGCCCGCTGTAGATGTGGCAAGGTGCCAAGGTACACTAGGCGGCTGACTGATCCCATCGTTGCATGGGATGGTTCTAGGAGGTGGCAGCATGGTACGAGAAGGGTCCTTGAAGAATGACAATACCCTGAGAGAGATCGAAAACCTGCGGATCCGTTTCGCCAAAATGAGCGAGGTCAGTTGCCGCGTCAACGAGATATGGGACCTTGACGCCGTACTTCAGGTTCACTGCACTCGCCATTTAGGCAGACTCGCGCTTTGGTAACTACCTCCGACCGGATGAGACCCGGAGGGTCATCTATGGGATCGAGTGTTTCAGGTTTGCACGTCGGGCAGCAGCGATGGCCGGAGAACTATTCAACGCTGCCCACTGGCCCATCCTCGCCTGAGTCGGGCTCGATGGCGGCCCGAACATCTGCCGCGGTGAACGCACTGCCCTCGGCGAACATGTTGTAGCGAATTCCCCTGGGGAGGACCTCAGCGGAGTCGTCGACAATCCCGACAGGCCCTATTGGGCCGGTACCGGAGACATCGAACACTCCGTTGTCGAACCC
>JAKZUY010000216.1:0-3566 GCA_047516345.1 Dehalococcoidia bacterium
ACGCCAACCAGAACTTTAGGGTTGGACGACCATTCGCCGCCGCGGTAGTCCAGGCCACAAGAGAGGGCAATTTGCTTTACTCCGAAGCCTATCGACTTACCGGGCTGTACGGAAAGACGTTCGAAGAGTACGCGGCCTACATTGAAAAGGGCGGCTCAACGTCAGGATATGAATAGTCCTGTCTACGTCCTCGACGCAAACGTATTCATGGAGGCGGCGCGCCGCTACTACGCCTTCGATCTCGCGCCTGGTTTTTGGCAAGGTCTGCAACAACACGCCATCGCCGGCCGGATCAAGAGCATCGACCGCGTCAAACAGGAGTTGGACAGGGGAAACGATGACCTCGCCGATTGGGCTGACGACGAATTCAAAGACGCGTTCGCTTCGACGAATCGACAGGACGTCATCGATGTTTATGCACGTGTAATGGACTGGGCGGCTGGCAAAAGCCAGTACACTGACGCTGCGAAGCACAAATTCGCCTCTGGAGCGGACGGGTGGCTGGTAGCCTTCGCCAACGCCAATCGTTGCGTAGTTGTTACGCACGAATTGCCGGCGCCATACGCCAAAAATATAGTCAAGCTTCCAGAGGTGTGCGACGCGTTCGGCGTCGGATATGTTGACACGTTTGCGATGCTCCGGGCGCTGCGAGTAATTCTCAATTAGGAATGTCACTGATCCTGACAGGCGTGAACGAACAGCGCCGCGGCGATGGCGTGGATCGGGCCGCAGACAGGACAGCCAGGCTGGCCGAATCCCTCGGGCGCCTTTGAATGACAGCCCGCCAACGACGCGCAGTTGCGTATATTTGTTCAATGAAACTTCCGGTAAGAGATAGCGCAGATTCCTGTTGACTACATCGAATCGACTCAAAGAGCAGGCGCTGAGAGCGCGGGCTGCCGCAGGCGAACTGGCGATTTCGTCTACCGAGGCGCGCAACGATGCGTTGTACTCGATCGCCGCGGCGCTGGACGAGCGACGCGGGCAGATTCTGGATGCCAACGCAGTGGACCTCGCCGAGGCAAGGCGGGCTGGCCTCGGCGAACACATCACCGAACGCATGACGCTCAACGAGGAGCGGGTTGCAGACATGGGAGACGCCCTGGGAGTCATCGCCCGACTGCCGGACCCCGTCGGCGAGGTACTCGACGAGACCATCCGGCCAAACGGCCTGCGAGTCCAGCGGGTTCGCGTCCCCCTCGGCGTTATCGGCGCGATCTATGAAAGCCGTCCCAACGTTACGGTGGATATCGCTTCACTGTGCCTCAAGTCCGGCAACGCGGCCGTTCTGCGAGGCGGTAAAGAGGCGTTCAACACCAACATGGCGCTGGCAAATGTCATCACCGACGCCCTTGAGTCGAGCGAATTGCCAGCCGATGCGGTGCAATTTGTGGCGTCCACAGACCGCGCGCTCGTGCGTGAGATGCTCGGCATGAAGGATGAGATCGACCTCATGGTGCCGAGGGGAAGCGCCGAGTTGGTCCACTTCGTTGCGGAGACCGCGGCCATGCCCGCAGTGACGGGCGGCATCGGGGTCTGCCACACATTCGTCGACTCGGCGGCCGACCTGGAGAAGGCCCGCGGAATCGTGGTCAACGCCAAGGTGCAGCGGCCAACAGTCTGCAACGCGCTCGACACAGTCCTGGTCGACGCGGCGGTCGCAGGCAGCTTCCTGCCAGATCTGGCCCGGGAGTTCGCCAGCCACGGCGTCGAGATGAGGTGCGACCGCAGGGCTCTGTCGATTTTGCACAGCACCAACCACGGCGCCAAATTCAAGGCGGCAACTGACGAGGACTTCGGGACAGAGTTCCTCGACCTGATCGCCTCGGTAAAGATCGTGGACGGCCTGGACGAGGCGCTTTCACACATCAGGACCTACGGTTCCGGGCACTCCGAGGCCATTGTCACAGAAGACGTTGCGACAGCCGAGGCGTTTATTTCGAAAGTGGACGCCGCCGCCGTATTCACAAACACCTCCACCCGCTTCAACGACGGGGGCGAATTCGGCCTGGGCGCTGAGGTCGCAATCAGTACAAACAAGCTGCACGCCAGGGGACCCATGGGGTTGCGGGAACTGACAAGCTACAAATGGGTCGTAAGGGGCGATGGTCAGGTCAGAACGTAGATCCTGACCGAGTCCGGAACTCCACACATACACCCACATTGCTCCTCGGACCGAACGGACAGAAATGGCGACCTTCTACTTTGAACGGGAATGCAGAACCCCGTATTCTGAGTGCTACACGATTCTCGAAGAGGGCGGGCCGGTCGGGCGCCTTGACTTGCACTTCACAAGCGCGATGGTCCACGGCACGCTTACCGTTGCCGAAAGCCTGACGCAGGGCGGCATTCAGGAAATCGTGTCGATCGTGGATGAGAACATCATCGACGCAGTCGGCCTGCAACGTGACGAGTTCGTGCTTCACGTCCACCAGGGCAGCGACCTTGGCGTGTACACCAACGACGTCGGTCCGCCTCCCGGCAACGGACACCCACCTCCGGGCGCATGAATCGGCGCGGAGCAGCCGCGCAGGTCAGTATTGCTGGAAGAGTCTGCCCCAAGGGGTGTTCATCGCTTCGCGCACCCGCTTTTGGCCGATGAATCGCAGCCAAAAGTCATTGTGATAGACGTTTGACGCCCAGAAGGACCATGGCGCCAGCGGTGATCTGAGCAGCAGGTTCTCGAGCGGTTTCAGCGGCCCGTGATAAATCAGGCGTTGCCCACGGCTCGCAAACGTACTTTCGTTCGCCGTAAATTGCCAGTCGACGCCCGCCACGTCGTCACCCAACACTTCGATCTCAGAGGGATTCCCGACGCCCAGCCCGTGTTCGTGGGCGATGCGGATCATCGGGATGCTCATCGGGTCGAACCCCATCATCGACGCTGCTACGGAGTCGATCGCCACCTGATCGGCGCTCGCAAGAATGACGTTTTTGGTATGAATGCGCATCGCCCGCGGGCCGGGGCCGTCGCCTGCAAACGTGCCGTCCATGACCGCGAACAGGCCGGAGTGGATCTCGCGTTGAATCTGCAAAAGGTCCACGAGCGTTTCGTGGATCAACGAGTGCGTCCAGTGCCTGTAGCGGTGCAACAGCCCGCCGAACGCGTTCTTGAGCGCGCCCGTCATGGTTGTGAAAACGTGCGTCTTGACGGTCGGCAGTTGCACGATGTTGGTCTCGGGCAGGACCTCGGGCACGTACAGCCCGTCCTTGTAGATATCGTCGAGGACCAGCATCCTGGCCGACGGCCGGTATCTCACCCACTTGACCGGCGGCGCATCCAGAATTACGTGCGGCACTCCGAGCCGGTCCTCCACCGCGGCGTGCCGGTTTTTGACACGCCCCTCCACGGGGTCTACCACCACCGTGCCGTTGTGCGCGGCCACCAGGTCTTCGTAGCCGCCGCGGCGTAATTCGTTCACCACCCCTTCGATCTGCCACGGCGCCGTGGAGCAAGCGGGATAGTAGTGTTGCCACGAGATGTTGACCTTGAGCAGCGTCTCGACGCCGGGTACGAGGGCTGTCCGGTAGTCGGCCAGATTCATCAGCCGGCCGTAGTCTTCCAG
>JAKZUY010000217.1:0-3073 GCA_047516345.1 Dehalococcoidia bacterium
GATTCAGGTCTTCTACAACCAGACCTGTTTCCTCGGCCGGTTGCGGCGTTGGCGTTGGCGGCGCTGCCTGCTGGGGAGGCGTCGTCGGTTGGGCCTGCGGCGGTTCGGGTTCGTCGCCGCCACCACAGGCTACGAACGCCACTGCTACCAGGCCCAACGCCAACAGGACAAAACCTGTCAGTCTTTTTCTTGTTCCGTTCATGTTCTGTGTTCCACGATCTTGCCGGCCATGCCCTGAGCCAAAGCCGATTGCGGATGAAATGTTGAATTCGCTAATCCCGCTGCGACTAGCTGTGTTTACTTGAGAGTAGGGCTCTGCGGCGATCCGTGCCTGGACCCTGTATTATCGCAGGTTGTGGATATGACGTTCGCTTGAACGACACCCTTGCCTAAATACCGTTCCTGGTACTTCCTTTGCTCGCCGGCGGCCAAGGGTCCGGAATCTCTGACGCCCATTTCTGAGATCATTTTGCCGGAGCCGTCCAGGACTACAACTCCGAACGCCAGCCCGGAGCATTCATCTTCGGAGGTGTTGGTGATGAGCGTTATCACCTTGCCGCCAAAATCCCCTGTGTCGAGAGTGATCTCATCGATACTCAGACCTGGGTCGAAGTTCGCCGCCTTTTCTTCCTCAGACAAGACCGTGGGTTGAGGAGGAGCAGTTGCAGGCGCCTGGGTCGGCGCTGACTGGCCCGTCTCGGTGGGCTGGGCGCCGCCGCCGGATGAGGCGCCGTCATCGCTGCCGCAGGCGATGGCCGCGCACAATATCCCTGCGAACAGAAGCGGCCATAGGATTGAAGAAATTTGGGGGGACGGTGTCACGTTAGTAGCCTCTCGGTGTTGAATTGCCGTCGCCGGGGTTGGTCACACGTTCCGCGAACGCGTCTGCATCATAAATATAATAAACGTTTGGAGTACGCCGAGCGATTCCTCGCCTCTCGGGCCGGATCAAACGCCGATTGCAGCCCTCCCTCGACAACGTATTTGACTATCACTCCTGCAAGTCCCGCGCTGTTCGAATTTAACACTCCGCCGACCTGCGCTCAGGCGGGACCTGACCGTCTGCGCCAACTGTCGCCGGAATCCGATGGCCCATCATGGCGGATGCCCGCCGCGACTCTCCGCGGACAGGCGGACGCCATCAACAGGAACCGTTCCCGTATATTACAGCCCGACAGGATATTTTTTCGGGCGCAACTGTCCGAATTGAACGGAGCATAACTTTGGCATCAAATGGCAAACCCCACAGGCTGATTCTTTGCAACGACGGCGGGACCCTCGTTGGCCCCACGCTGGAAGCCCCGATGGGAGAAGAAGGGCTGGTCAAGTTGACGATCGAGCCCTTACTGGACACTCACGTCGACACGCTTTTCTGGCAACTTGGTACCGACCCGTATCGGGGCACTCCTACGTCTCGTTTCTCTGACTACTACAGCCATCGCACGGAGGTCGGGCCGATTTGGGGCAGTGATCGAGAGCAGTTCGACACCGCAGGCGCATGGCGGATCTACGAAAACACCCGGGACTTGTTCGAAAAAGGGACCGATCCCGCGGCAGTAGTGATCGACCACGGGCACAGGAACAACCTCTCCGTGTTCCTGTCGATGCGCGTCAACGACATGCACGACGGCCGGTTGCCGGATGGCGACCCGTTGTTGTCGCCCATGAAACGTTCACACCCCGAGTGGCTGCTCGGCCGGTCCGAAAACCCCTTCACCGGGACCCGGATGCATGGATATTCGCGGTTCGGGTATGACTTCGGAATTGAAGAGGTAAGGCAGTACAGGCTCGCGATCGTTACAGAGGCGATCGAAAACTACGACCTCGACGGTTTCGATTGGGACTTTTGCCGGTTCCCAAGGTTCTTCAAGCAGGGAATGGCTGCTCAGAACGCTCCGCTAATGACCGAACTCATGCGTTCGATCAGGGCCGCCCTCGACGAAAAATCGCAACGAATCGGTCGTCCATTGGAGTTAGCGGTGCGGGTCCCGCCGACGTTCGAATTGGCGATGGGTTCCGGCCTCGATATCCGGACCTGGATCGACGAGGGCATTATCGACATTCTCGTTGCCGGCGTGGTCCACCAAAGCTTGCACCAGGTCCCGGTTGAGGAGTATGTGGCGGCAGCACGCGGCACCGGAATTCAAGTGATTGCCCAGAATTTGGGGTTGTTTTGGACCGGACGCCCCGTCTCGTCACAGATTCTGTTCGGTGAGCCGAACGTGTATTCCACCGAGATGTGCCGCGCATCTGCAGCCGCGTATTGGCAGGCGGGTGTAGACGGGATCTATCTGTGGAATAACCAACTGATTGCTTTCAACCGGGACATCAACTACGACCGTCAGCAGTGGAAGGAAATCGGCGATCCGGCCGTACTTGCCGGACACAACAAGCACTATCTGGTCGACAAGCCCATGGAGTGGGAAGCATCCGCCGCCGAATTCGGCGCGCCGCCGGTTCCTCGAGGTCCGTTGCCCGTTGAGTTGTCATCGGCAGGCGATTCGACAACTTTGAGCATCAACATTGCCGATGACGTGTCACAGGCCAAGAGTGACGGGACTCTGGAATCAGCGACACTGAGGTTGATGATCGAAGAACTGACATCGCTGGACGACGTCGAGTTTCGGCTGAACGGCGAGGTTCTCGACCGCGCCGCGGCCAACGTGCATATCCTCTATAACGAGTACTGGCTAGACTTCGACATGGCGGGCGCGCCCGCGTTGAAACAGGGCCGGAACGACATATTGATCGCTGTCATGGGCCGCAATCCGAAGATCAACGCTCCTCTCACCGTGGAGAGCATGGAGGTCATCGTCCGCTACCACGGGCAAGGGTAATCGTTCGTTACGCTGGCCAGAACTAATCGACAAAACCGGCGACGGCTGGCCTTGCCCGGCCAGCCGTACGGCCTTCTGTCAGTAAATGACAAATGCCGCCTGCGGACGAGCGGCGACGCGCGCGTATATCCTGAAATATGGCGCGCCCCTGTAGCTCAGGGGACAGAGCAGCTGCCTTCTAAGCAGACGGTCGCAGGTTCGAATCCTGCCAGGGGTACCAGCCCACACGCGTGCCG
>JAKZUY010000218.1:0-5712 GCA_047516345.1 Dehalococcoidia bacterium
GAACAATGATCCCGCAACCGGCCTGCCGGTGGCCACCGGACCCTACAAGTACGTCCGGTCCGGAGAAACGGAAGCTATCTGGGACGTGCGGGATGACTGGTGGGGAATCGAGACCGGTTTCAAGCCGCGGCCGCAGGTGGAAAGGGTGATCTTCATCCCTATGGGCACGCCAGACCGCCAGATTGCGTTGGCTGTGAACAACGATCTGGACTGGCCTGAGACATTCAGCGCCGGACCGTACGAGAGCATCTTTGCACGGAACCCCGAGTGGCGTGCGTTCACAGAAGACCGGCCATACGGCTACGTCGACGCGTGTCCGTTCGCCTTGCACATAAATCACCAGAGCGGCGCGCTGTCGGACCCCGATGTCCGCAAGGCGATCAACTGGTCCCTCGACAAGGCAAAATTCGTGAATCTGGCCCACGAAGGTGTTACCCCCACGAGCGGCCCTGACAGCTGGCTTGAGCCGTTCATCTGGCCGAACCTCGGCAATCTGCCGGGATTCAGGGACAGGAACCGCGACATCATCGAGAAGCACGAGGTTGAACTGCACAGCCCGGAGAGGGCAAACGAGATCCTCGACGAGGCCGGTTACGCCCTCGATTCGGACGGTTTCCGTGTTGACTCCAACGGTGAAAGACTGAAGGTGGATCTCACATGGGTGCCGACCGGATACGTTGAGTTCCCCGCTCCTGTGGAGTCTCTTGTCAACGACCTTAGGGCTGTTGGCTTTGATGCGGCACAGAAGCAGATTCAATTTGCCGCATTCGGTGAAATCGCCACCGGCGGCTTCGACCTCGCCCTTATCTGGGTGTGCGGCAGCACCAAAGACCCCTACGCAACACTGGACGGCTTCCACCCGAAGTACGTGCCGGACGATCCGGCAGAGCGCGTAGGAAGTTTCTCTCCGAGCCGATGGACCGGCCCGATTGCCGAGCAGTACGGCGAAGCGGTCGATGAGATGGCCCAAATCCACCCCAACGACATTGAGGCGCTGGACCCG
This sequence comes from Dehalococcoidia bacterium, assembly GCA_047516345.1. Lineage (GTDB taxonomy): Bacteria > Chloroflexota > Dehalococcoidia > Lucifugimonadales > Lucifugimonadaceae. The sequence continues at coordinate 1,004 of JAKZUY010000218.1, forward strand.
CTGGTGCGCGAAGCGATGGACCTCTGGTTGTCCGAAATGGTTGCTGTTCCGTTGTTCCAATACCCGTCGATCAAACCCTACAACCAGACCTATTGGAAAGGGTTCCCGACCGACGAAAACCCATACAACATTCCGTACCTTGGCTGGCAGTCCGGCATAACCATCATCACCCGTTTGGAACCCACCCAGTAACGAATAATGACCGGGGGTTGTTCGCCAGTCCCCGGCCATCGTTCAATCGCCGACATTAATGGGAATTGAAACGGAGCCCCGCAAGCACGGACTCGGTCGACCGCGACAAGAGGCGTCCGTCCGACGTTCGTCGCAATGGCTCGATTTCAACGGGTCGGTAATCGTGATGTGCACATGGGCCAGCACCGCTACCTCGCGAGTCCCGGTGTCCCTGGCTCTGCGCAGCTTTGGTTGCGGGCCTGACCGCCCGGGCCTATCGGCGTCGACAGCTTGATAAACGTCGGGCATTTACCGCGGAGGAGGCTGGCGCCGCGTCATTGGCGTATCGTCGGCCGGAGCAGCTGAATGGGACTGTCACTCGGCTACGTAGTCCGGCGCGTAATACTGTTCCTGGTGGTCATCTGGGCTGCTGCGACGATCAACTTTATCGTGCCGCGATTTGCGCCGGGCGATCCAACAGCGGCGGTGGTCGCCCGCCTCGAATCGCAAGGAGGCCGCGTCGCAAACCCGAAGGCGTTGATCCAGGCTTACAGGCTTAAATTCGGCCTCGATAAGCCCCTGGTCGTTCAGTACGTACTCTATCTACGCAACCTGTCCAACTTTGAGCTTGGATTCTCGATCGGCTTCTTTCCGACGAAAGTGTCCGGCCTGATTGCGCGGCATCTCCCGTGGACGATCGGCCTGCTCATGACCAGCCTCTTCATATCATTTGTAATAGGAAGCATACTCGGGGCCCTGATGGTGTGGCCCGGGAGCGGGCGGTCTCTGAGAGCAGTCGCCCCGTTAACCATGGTCATGGCTGCCATTCCGTACTACCTGATGGCACTGCTTTTATTGTGGGGACTGGCTTTCACTTTTTCTGTGTTTCCTATCTTCGGGGCCAGCGCCATCGGCAGCGACCTCAAGGGATTCCCCAGGTTTGGAGAGATCATCTACTTCTCCACATTGCCAGCCCTGTCGATCGTCATTTCCAGCATCGGCCTTTGGGCTGTCACCATGCGCGGCATCATGGTGAGCACCCTGGGGGAGGACTTCCTTACGTTGGCAGAGGCCAAAGGCCTTAAGGGACCCCGAATATTTTTCTGGTACGGAATGCGCAACGCCATGCTGCCCCAGGTGACCGGACTGGCAATCGCCATAGGCCAAATAATGGCAGGCTCGGTAATTGTGGAGGTGATTTTTTCCTACCCTGGCGTCGGCCACCTCTTGTTCGAGGCGATCAGGTCGAATGACTATCCGGTAATCCAGGGCATCACGTTTCTACTGGTAGTGTCTGCAGCAGGCGCAGTACTGATCATGGACCTGCTCTACCCCAGGCTCGATCCCAGGATCAGCTACGCAAACAAATGACCCATGACGACTGAAACACAAACCGTTCCTATTCCGTCGTGGCTGCGAGACGGGAGCCTGCTGGCAATAGCCGGATTCGTTCGCCGCGTGGTGTTTCGAAGCTGGCCGATGACCGCCGGTGTGACGATCATCCTGGCCTTCCTTATCGGAGGCTGGGCCGGTCCGATCATTCTGGGCGCGGAAAAGATCGATCTCGGCGCCGGAGGGTTCAACTCCGAGGTGTCGGACGAACACTGGCTCGGTACCGACGCGTTCGGCCGCGATATCTTCGTCTTCAGCGTCCACGCCCTGCTTCCGACTCTGACCATTGGGATCATTGCCGGCGGAGTTGCTACTGTGATCGGGGTGATCCTGGGTCTGATCTCCGGATATAAGCGAGGTCCGATCGACACGGTGATCCGCACATTGTCGGACATCGCCATGACCATTCCGTCACTGGCCGTGCTGATCGTGATCGCCGCCTACGTGCGGACCACGAGTATCGAAATGATGGCGCTGGTGGTGGCAATATTCGCCTGGCCGTGGGCAACCAGGGTTATCCGCGCCCAGACCCTGACGTTGCGCGAAAAGGCGTTTGTGACTGTTGCAAAGCTGTCCGGCGAGGGAGAACTTGAGATCGCGTTCAAGCAGATATTCCCTAATCTGCTTCCCTACGTGATGTCTGCCTTTGCAGGCACGGTCAACACCGGCATTCTCGCGGCGGTCGGCTTGCAGATACTAGGGCTCGGCCCCGTGGACACGCCATCGCTGGGCCTGATGCTCGACGAGTCGTTCAGGGCCGGCGCCATGATACGGGGCTTCTGGTGGTGGTGGTTGCCCCCCACCCTTTTGCTCGCATTTCTGTTTATAGGCGTATTCCTGCTCACGGTCGGGCTCGACGAAATCGCCAACCCCCGCCTCCAGGCGAGCAAAGGGCAGGCAGAGGCCGCGTAATGTCAGGACACCGGCGCGTGAAACCGCGATCGGGCATTGGATTCTCAAGAATTTGCGCTGAGCCGGTCTGGCTCGGCCGCTGATGGAAAGGACGTTCGGTATGTCAAAAAAGCGGACGAATTGGGGCCGATGGGGAGAGTCGGATGAGCGCGGCATGCTCAACGAACTCACGCAAGACCGCGTCATGTCGGCCCTCCGCATGGTCGATTCCGGCAAGGTTTACGGCTTGGGCGCTCCGGTCGGCAGAGACGGGCCGGTGCACGCGACCCGGAATACGTCGTGGCACATCATGAGCGTCATCAATAACGATCCCGCTCCGGGCGGCGAGGGAGGAGCCGACGACATCCTCGTCACTCAGTGTCACGCCTCCACACACATCGACGCGCTGTGCCACGCATGGGCAGACAGTCAGCTCTACAACGGTCATCCGTCGAGCGAGGTAACCCCGGCGGGCGCGCAGAAGTGCGGCGTACAGAACATCGAATGGGTTGTGACCAGAGGCGTGATGCTGGACATACCCGGCCTGAAGGGCGTTGACCGGGTGGACGGCAAGTACGCTGTCACACCGCAGGACCTCGACGATGCCGCCGACCGGGAGAATATAGAGATCCGGTCGGGAGACGTCGTCCTCGTCAGGACCGGTTGGTACAAGACATTCGCCGAGGGCAAAGCCGATCTGGGCGGCGATTACCCTGGTGTGAGCAGGACCGTGTGCGGCTGGCTATACGACCATGACGTCGTCGCTCTCGGCGCAGATAACGTTGCCGTCGAGATATACCCGCCTGAGCCAGAGTCGAACGGCGGACTCCCGGTTCACCAGACCATGCTTCACGACCTAGGCGGATACCTGATCGAATTCCTTAATCTGGAAGAACTGGCAAAAGACAAGGTCTACGAGTTCCTGTTTGTCGCTGCGCCGCTCCGCATCAGCGGCGGAGTCGGAAGTCCGATAAATCCACTGGCGATAGTCTGAACGGCAAGGACGGTACAGGCAACGATGGGCGAGAAATGAGTAACGTGCGGAACTCCAACTGGGGGCGCTGGGGCGCTGACGACGAACGCGGCACGCTCAACATGCTCACCGATGCGCACGTCGGGCAGGCTACGCGAATACCGACCCGAGGCAAGGTGTACAGCCTCGGCGCGCCGGTCGGCAGGGACGGCCCAATCGGGTTACGCAATACCACCCACCACTACATGAGCAGAATTCTCAACGACCCTTCTCTGGGCGGCACAGGGTCGGCTGACGATGTTCTGGTTACTCACTGCCACGCCTCGACACACCTCGACGGCCTGTGCCACATCTGGTACGACAGCCAGCTTTACAACGGCCATTCCGCCTCTGAGGTAACGCCCGGAGGAGCGCTCCGGTGCGGCGTACATAACGTCGACTGGATCATCACCCGCGGGGTGTTGCTGGACATCGCCGCGCTTAAGGGCGTCACACGACTGGAAAACGACTACGCGGTCACCGGAGATGACCTGGACGGGGCGGCAAAAGCCCGGGGCGTGGATATCCGCCCCGGCGACGTGGTCCTGTTCCGAACGGGCTGGTATTCAAGGTACCTTGAGGGCACGGCCGACTTGCGAGGCGACTATCCGGGGTTGAGCGCATCGGCAGCGGAGTGGATCACTGCGCACGACCTGTGCGCCATCGGCGCCGACAACGTGGCGGTGGAGATATGGCCTCCGCAAAAACCCGGAGGGCTGCCAATCCACCGGCTGATGCTGAGAGACCTCGGCGGATACCTTATCGAGCTTCTGAATCTGGAAGACCTCGCACGGGACGGGCACAACGAGTTCTTGTTCATTGCTGCCCCGTTAAGGATTTCAGGCGGAGTCGGCAGTCCGATAAACCCGCTGGCGATCGTCTGAATGGCAATTACGGTTATGGCAGTCTCGAGTAAGAAGTGAACGATTTGCGGACCTCCAATTGGGGACGCTGGGGCGTCGATGACGAACGGGGCACAGTCAACCTGCTCACGCCTGAGCACGTCGGGCAAGCTATGCGTACCCCATCCCGCGGCAAGGTCTATAGCCTCGGCGCCCCTGTAGGCAGGGACGGCCCGATCATTGGGTTACGCAACACCACTCACCGCTACATGAGCGCGATTGGCAACGACCCTTCCCCTGGAGGGACAGGGTCCGCCGACGACGTGTTGGTCACTCACTGCCACGCATCCACCCACATCGACGGTCTTGGCCACCTTTGGTATGACAGCACGCTATACAAC
>JAKZUY010000219.1:0-3097 GCA_047516345.1 Dehalococcoidia bacterium
ACACGTGCCTTGAGTCGATCCAGATCGACATCTACGAGAAACGTGTCTCGTTTCGTCTGAACGCCCGGGAATGACGTGGGGAACAGGTCAGGCAGTGCCGGCCAGTCTTGCCAGACGTCGCTCACGGCGAGGTCGGCGAACGGCAGTCCCAGGGACAACAACGGCGTGACTCCAGCGTACAGGTCTTGGGGCTGGCTCTCCGACGTTGCCACAAGTTCATCGTGCTTGGACTGGCCCCACAGTTGGCGGAAGCCTACGGATTGCGCCGGCGCGTGGTCCGCCTTGCGCACCAGCGTGGCGATGGCGGTGCCGACTTGGATGCCCACCGGATCCTCTGATGTGGAGAAGATGCTGGGGTCGGGTGCTCCCTCCGGCGTCGTCTTACCGGTCTTGTACTTGTCGCCATTGAGATTGTCGATGCGGATGGCGTCGAAGACTTCGAGGTAGCGTTCGCGCATGCCGGTGAAGGAGAGGCCGTCCAGCCATGAGTAGTTGGAGATGAAACAGACCACGCCCTGGCCGGTCTTTTCGGCGATGCGCCGCTCCGCCATGCGGAAGAACCGCACGTAGAGATCGTTCAGCCCTTGGCCTTGAGGCTTCTGCACCAGTTTATTCGTCTTGTAGGCCGCAGACAGTTCCGCTTCCTCATTCACGGCCATGCCGGCGAAACCGTTGTAGGGCGGGTTGCCGATGATGACCAGGACGGGGGTGTCCTGCTTGACCCGATCTGCCCGTTCCCGTTCCTGCTCCAGCTCGGGGAAAGGCAGGGGCTTCTGCACCGTGGGTTCCCAGCCCGTCAGCGCGTTGGTCAGGAAGACGCCGGCGCGTTCGTTGATGTCCTCTGACAGCGGGGCGTCCAGTTCCTGCATGGTTAGGCCGACCTGCAGGTGCGCGACCACGAAGGGGGCGGGCATGATCTCGAAGCCGAAGACCCGCTGGGTCGCGGCCTGCTTCACCCGCGCACCCGTGAGGGCGCCTAGGCCCTTTTCCTGCAGGTTGACGGCAATACGGCGCAACACCTCGGCCAGGTACGCGCCAGTGCCGCAGCAGGGGTCAAGGACGTACACGTTCTCGCCGGCCAGCCCGTCGGGGATGCCGAGGTCGTCCTTGAGTGCCTTGTCCACGCGGGCGACCATGTAGCGCACCACCTCGGTGGGGGTGTACCAAACGCCAAGCTGCTTGCGCAGTTCGGGGTCGAACGCTTGGAGGAATGGTTCGTAAAAGTAGGGCACAGCCTCGCCCTCGCCGAACTTGGTGAAAAAGGCGTCACGTTCCACGCGGTTGAGCGCGGCGGCGGTCCAGTCCAGTACTTCGACCAATCCCAAAGGCTGTAATTTCCCAGGGTCAGAAATCTGCTGGAACAGTGCCCGCAGCACTGGAGCCCGCAGGAGGAAGACAGAGTCGTGCCAGTTGAAAGCGCCGGTAGGTGGTGGCGTCTGCCGACTCCAGAGAACCCAGGCGGAGAAGACGCCGTAGAAAAGGGTCTGGACCAAGGTGGATCGGAAGAAGGCCGCACCCCGGTCGCCTTCAAACTTCACGCCAAGCGATTCCTCTAGGGCAGACCTCAATGCGGCGAGCGGCGTCGCATCGCCGGACCTTTCCACCCGTGCCAGCCCGTCGCGGGCGTAGGATGCCAGCAACCATGCCACGTCCTTCGGTTCGGCCAGCGAAGCGGCGTGGGACAGCACGCGCGTCAGGTACTCGCCCAACCCGGGGCCGACCTCGTTGGCAAAGGCCCGCGGATGTTCCAGCTTCGCGTCGAACTGTGCCGACGAATCAGCCAACCGCAAGGACTCTAGGCGTACCGGGTGGCCGGCGGCGTCCTCGCCCACAAAGACGAAGTCGCGGGCGTTGGTGACCAACACCTGCCGGTAACCCTGCCAGTAGCCAGCCACCTGGTCGCTGACGGCGGTCAGCCAGGCGTCGTTGGCGATAGGCTTTACCTCGATAACGCCACGCTCTGGTTTCTGTCCCGACTTCGGTTTGCCCTTCTGGACCTGCTGAGTCGTGTACAGACCGAAATCAGGATGTCCAACACCCTGATCAGCCATATCTTGGACGCAGAACACTTTCGGCTGCAGAGTCCCACCCACCGCGTTCAGCAAGTTCGCCAACGGCACGTACAGGGACCGCTCGTCTGTGGCTCCGCCAGAGGCTCTGATCAATTGTAGGCCAGTGAAGTAGGCTTCAACCGCCTGCGTCAACTTTGTCGCTGTCGCTGCCATCTACTGGTAAACCTCTCGGTGTCTCGAAGCCATGCACGCTGGCTTACAGGACAAGATAATCGCCTGATTGGCGTCTGCTGGCTCGCTGCTCGAAGTCGGATTCTAAACCCTGCTCTGCGAGGAGCATTGCCAGCTTGCGGTTTTGGAAGTCTTCTCGTTTGCTTGTCATGGCCCGGATAGTAACGGTTGGCGGGATGCCTTTCAACATGAAAGTACGCGACGTCGTACTAGGAATCCAATCCACGGACGGAAGACTATCCGCCTAACTCATTTGGTTCGCCCGGGGTGGGGCAAAGGTGGAACAACGTTTGGGTCATAATGGCATCTGCAGGGAAGGCTCGCAGAGGCCCACTGGGAGTAAACGTCATGGGATACATCTGGGATTTAGTGAAATGGCACCTTGGCGCGTTTCTGGTGCTCTTCCTGTTGAATTTGATATTCGACGAGGACTTCAGCCAGTCTAGGCCATTCATCTATTGGGGAGTTTGGGTTGTCGCCCTCATCGGTGTCCTTTTCTCCTGGAGTGAACGCTACGGGAGAAACAAGAAGCGGCGTGCGGTTGAGGAGCACCAATATCAGGAAGTCATTCGTGCGAAGGAAGACGAGACGGTCGACTCGGGAACCCGGCACCAGTCTTGAATCTGCACGAAACGGCGGCGTAGCGGGATTGGGTAACTGGACGGAGGATGGGGCTGGCCGCGCGGATGTTTCCGGTGGCAGAGTTCATTAGCAACTCTGCCATACCAAGCGAAAGATCAATGCGGACGAGTTGGCCCGCATATTGAAGGGATGGAGCCGATCCAGTTTGGTTTTGGCGTCTTGGGTGTAGAACCGCCAGTTGATGGTGTTTCCAGCCGGATTGCGCTCGGCCT
>JAKZUY010000220.1:0-3820 GCA_047516345.1 Dehalococcoidia bacterium
AGGGGGCCGATCCAGCAGAACATGATTCTGGCCCTTGCGTTCGCCGAGGCCATCGCCATCTACGCGCTGGTCGTGGCAGTAATCATCGTCTTCGTGGCGTGATCGTACCCGGACGAAAGGTCGTCGTTAGTCCCAGCGGCGAACGGCGGCCAACCGGCCTAATGAGGTAAGCAATGGGTGGACTCGGAATCACCTTACCCGGGCTGCTGACCCAACTCGTCAGCTTTCTGGTCCTGTTCGGAGCGCTTTATCTGGTTCTGTATAAACCGATGACGCGGATGCTGGACTCCCGCTCTCTTCGTATTCGGGAGAGCCTGGAATCCGCAGATCGGGCACGGCAGGAGGCCGCTTCCTCGGCCGAACAGGTTGAACAGGAACTGGCCCAGGCCAGAATTCAAGGCCAGGCGCTCATCGCTGAGGCTCGAACCGCAGCGAGCCAGTTCAGGCAGCAGGAAGATGTTCGCACCAGAGGCGAGATGGAGGCGATGCTCGAACGGGCTCGAACCGAAATCGAACGGGAGAGGGACGCCGCCATCGAGCAGGTGAGGAGCCAGTTTGCCAATCTTGCGATTACCGCTGCGGAACGAGTGGTCGAACGTTCGCTCGACAAGGATTCCCACGCGCAGTTGATCGACAAGGTCCTCGACGAGGGCCTCGCGGCGCGGCGCAACTGACGGGCGAGCGATGCTTAACCTGAATGGCAACTCCATTGATCGCAAATCTCGATGAGTTGGCCCTGGATATCACGGCGTTCTTCTGTTTCAGACTTGAAGCGCATGCGGGCCGCACTGTGACGGCAAGATAAATGGCAGCGCCTAAACCACGGAGATACGCCATAGCCGCGCTCCAGCTGGCCCTTGAAAACGAGGGCATATCGCGCTGGGAGCAGGACTTGAGCCGAGCCGCAGACGTGTTGAGCGATGATGATTTTCTCGCTCTGCTACTGGCGCCCCAAGTCTCGGACGAAGCAAAGCTCAACGGGATCGCCACGCTCCTCGGCGATGTTGCGCCGCTCGTCTTCAATATGGTCTCGTTGATGGCTGTACGGGGAGATATCGGATCGTTTTCCGAGGTTTACTCGACGTTTCTGGAGATCGCTAACGAGCATCGCGGCATAGCGCTGGCGGAGGTCACTTCCGCCGTGCCGCTGGATGACGAACGCAGGGAAAGAATCCGCTTCAGCCTCGCCGACATAACCGGCAAAAAGGTCACAATGACCGAACGCGTAGACCCGCAGATTCTCGGTGGCATCGTTGCCAGGGTGGGTGACCAGTTGATTGACGGCAGTACGCGCACCATATTGCGATCTATGCGCGACCAGATAGCCGCACGGCCTGCGGAGGTAGTGTAGGAGCAGTCGGTCGCACAGTCTTTTTTGACAGAACATGAACAGGGTCCTCAAGGGCTGGCCGGAGGAGTGGCGATGCCACTCGCCGGGCTGCAGGGATCCCGTCGGCGGAGTAACAAAGTATGGCAGTAGCAGGTCAGGACATAGCCTCTGTTATCAGGCGGCAGATCGAAGAGTTCGGCGCCGAATTGACGATGGTGGACGTCGGAACCGTCATCGAGGCAGGTGACGGCATCGCCCGGATCCACGGTCTCTCCGGCGTCAAGGCGAACGAACTACTCCAGTTTCCCGGGGATGTTCTCGGTCTGGCGCTCAATCTCGAGGAGGACAGCGTTGGCGCGGTCATCCTGGGTAATTTCCTTGGCATCAAGGAAGGCGACGAGGTCCGCAGCACCGGTCGGATCATCGAGGTTCCGGTGGGTGAATCGCTACTCGGCAGAGTCGTGGACCCCCTCGGCAGGCAGCTCGATGACAAGGGACCGATGCACACCCAGTCAACTTTGCCCGTGGAGAAGATCGCCCCCGGTGTGGTCACTCGCAAGTCGGTCGACCAACCAGTGCAGTTCGGCGTGAAGGTTGTAGACGCCATGGTGCCGATAGGCCGGGGCCAACGCGAGTTGGTTATCGGCGACCGCACCACCGGCAAGACGGCGCTCTGCGTGGACGCGATTATCAATCAGCGCGACTCGGACATCCTGTGCATCTACGTGGCCATCGGCCAAAAGGCTTCGAAGGTCGCAGCGGTCGCCGCCAAGCTGGATCAAGCGGGCGCGCTCGAAAACACCATCGTGGTGGCGGCAAACGCATCGGACCCGGCCGCTTTGCAGTACCTGGCGCCTTATGCCGGATGTGCCATGGGCGAGTACTTCATGGCGCAAGGCAAGGACGTCCTCATCGTCTATGACGACCTGACCAAACACGCGTGGGCGTACCGGCAAATGTCACTGCTGCTCAGGAGACCGCCGGGGCGGGAGGCGTACCCGGGCGACGTGTTTTACCTTCACTCGCGGTTGCTCGAACGCGCAGCCAGGCTCGACCCTGAATTCGGCGGCGGATCGATAACCGCCCTGCCCGTCATCGAGACCCAGGCCGGTGACGTGTCCGCCTACATCCCCACGAACGTGATCTCCATAACGGACGGGCAGATATATCTTGAACCCGATCTGTTCGCCTCGGGAATTCGCCCGGCCGTCAACGCCGGTCTGTCCGTGACGAGGGTGGGTAGCTCAGCCCAACGGCGCGGTATGAAGTCGGTCGCCGGCAGTATGAAACTGGATATGGCCCAGTACCGGGAGCTCGCCACGTTTGCCCAGTTCGGCACGGCCGACCTCGATGCGGCCACACGCAGGCAACTGGAGCGCGGCCGCAGGTTCACCGAACTGCTCAAGCAAGACGAAACGCAACCGGTCTCATTCGAGAATCAGGTTGCGCTGTTCCACCTAGCCAATAGCGGCGCATTCGATGACGTGCCGATCGAGTCCGTCCGGCAGTTCGAGTTAGGGTGGTACGACTACGCCGCGGCCAACGTCCCCGACGTGCTCAAGGAGATCGCTGAATCAGGCGACCTGTCTGACGACTCAAAGGCGAAGCTGGGCGATGCGGCAAAGGGCTACATTCAGACCGCCAGCATGACGGTTGCGGGAGGTTAGTCCGGCCGTTATCAGGTTTGATGACCCAGGAGACGGCTTGACCGTGGATTTCAGGATTGCGCGGCACACCCGCGACCGGACCGCGGCTTAAGTAAGCAGATATGCCCAGCACCAGAGAACTTCGCCGCCGAATTCGGTCGGTCGAAAACACTGCGCAAGTAACGAAGGCGATGCAGTTCATCGCAGCTTCCAAGATGCGCCGCGCCCAGCAAATGGTTTTGTCCGGCAGGGCTTATTCCCAGCGCATTCAGGCGGTTCTTGCGGACCTGGTACAGACAATCACTTCGCAAGATGAAGAACTGAATGTCCCGCTTCTGGATGACAGGCAGGTGAAGAGGACCTCGCTGCTGCTCATCACCCCGGACCGCGGCCTGTGCGGCGCCCTGGTCGGCAACATCCAACGTGCGGCGGGTGAAGCCATACAGGCGTCTGAATCGCCCGTCGAGGTGGTCACCGTGGGCCGCAAGGGCGAAAACTTTGTAGTTCGAACAGGGCAAATTCTCAAGGCCTCGTTCAGCGTTGGGGACCGCCCCACCCTGGACGAAACGGTGGGCATTTCACGCATGCTCATGGACGAATTCGAGAATGCCGACGCCGACCGAGTCCTGATCGCGTACAGCGAGTTCGTAAACATAGGAGTTCAACGTCCTGTCGTAAAACGACTTCTGCCGGTCGAACCGCCCAGCGACGCTCCGTCCGGCGGCCCGTCGGACACCTCGGGGTTCATATACGAGCCAACCCCGCGTGAAGTGTTGCTGGAACTCGTGCCCCGTTACGTGGAGACGCTTGTCTACCACACGATATTGGAGGCAATCGCCAGTGA
>JAKZUY010000221.1:0-3464 GCA_047516345.1 Dehalococcoidia bacterium
GATCGGGCTGTCGATTCGGCAAGTGACGAGTTTGGTGCTGATCGAGCAACTGCTCGTTATCGGCGTGGCGGTAGGGTTCGGCATATTCCTTGGGCTTCGGGTTGGCGCGATCGTGATGCCGTACCTTGCAAACACATCCGAGAGGGGTCTTGTGGCGCCGCCGATGACCCTTGAGGTCGAGTGGGTCGGGTTCGCCGTCACGTTCGGGCTGTTCTTCCTCGTGTTCGCCGCCGTACTTTCGGCACTCGTCATATCCGTTCGCCGCACCGCCATTCACGCGGTAATGCGCGCAGGTGAGTGAGTGAATGAATCGGCACGCCATGCTCATCCATCTGATTGGGCGGGTATGCGTGGCGCGCGGGTGTAAAATCATGCAACCTGGCTGCCGAGCGTGCAATCGAGGTTTGACACTGCAAGGGGCTTAGGGCTTTTGCCGAGCACGCCGACCGCGATGAGCCGGCCAGAGTACGGCGGGCAGCGTATCCGAGAAATCATGGTTTCTGAACGGGAAGACATCTACATAACCTGCAGCGGGCTGTACAAGATCTACAAGGTCGCCGACCTGGAGGTCGTGGCGTTGCGCGGCCTCGAATTGGTGGTCGAACGCGGGGAGATCATCGCGGTCGTCGGCGCATCGGGCAGCGGCAAGTCTACTTTGCTCAACATCCTTGCCGGCTACGACACCCCCTCTGCCGGCCGGGTGACCGTTGGACCCTACGACCTGCTGCAGATGACCGGCTCGGAGGTTGTGGAGTACCGCCGGAGGGGCGTGGGGTTCGTGTGGCAGGACACGTCCAGAAATCTGTTTCCTTATCTGACCGCTCTCGAGAACGTGGAATTGCCGATGCTCCTCTCAGGCGCGCCGGACTACGAACGCCGGGAGTGGGCCCCCAGGTTGCTTGAGATGGTCGGTCTTTCACAGCGGGCAGGTCACCGCCCGTCGCAGTTGTCGGGCGGTGAACAGCAGCGCGTGGCAATCGCGGTAGCGCTCGCCAACCGGCCGCCGCTGTTGCTCGCAGACGAACCTACCGGCGAACTCGACAACGAGACCGGCGCCGAGGTGCTTATTCTGATGAACGAGCTTAATCTGGAATTGGGCACGACGATCGTCATCGTGACGCACGATCCGGCCATTGCCACAAGCGTGGGCAGGGCGATATCCATACGGGACGGCAAGACGAGCACGGAGACGGTGCGAGAGGTGTCGTTCGATCAGCGAATCGGCGGCGCGGCCGGGGGTACCCGCGAGTACCTGATCGTGGATTCGAGCGGTTCAGTCCAGATCCCGCGGGAGATGCTCAATGAGCTAGCGATCGGCAGGCGGATGCGGGCCGCCGTTGAGCAGGGTAAGGTCACCCTGGAATCGGGGGATTGAGCGGGTGCGAAGCGAAAACGGCCAGAACGATGCCCCGATAATCGAGGTCAAGGGCGTTACGCGCACGTTCAGGCTCGGGACCGTGGACGTACTGGCCGTCCGAAACGTGGACCTGAGTATTCCACGCGGCCGGTTCATCACGCTGGTCGGCCGGTCCGGTTCGGGCAAGACGACCCTGCTGAACCTGATGGCGGGCCTCGACACGCCCACCTCGGGCACTGTGCTGTTCGAGGGCCAGGACATATCGAAATTCGGGGAGCGGCAGGTGAACGACCTGCGCCGCCGCCGCCTCGGCATCGTATTCCAGTCGTTTGCCCTGTTGCCGTTATTGTCAGCGTACGAAAATGTCGAACTGCCGCTCAGAATTTCCGGCGTGCCGGGAGCGGAACGGGTCAGTCGGGCCCAAGAGGTGCTGGAGATGGTTGGATTGGGCCGGCGGGCAAATCACCGGCCGTTTGAACTGTCCGGCGGCGAACAGCAGCGAGTGTCCATCGCCCGGGCCATGGCTATGAGGCCGGACGTGCTGCTCGCCGACGAACCCACTGGCGAGCTCGACTCCGACAACGCCGGCGCCATATTCGGCCTGTTCCGCGAGATGGTGGATCGCGAGCACATGACGGTCGTCGCCACGACGCACGATCAAACACTGCTCGATCTGGCGGACGACATCTATCGCTTTCACGATGGGCGCCTGACCCTGACGGAATTGGGCCTCGCCAAACGCGCGCCCGAAGTTCGTGCATCGTCCGAACATGCGGCCCGGGCATCGGCGATATTTCGACCGGCGACAGTTGCAAAACCGGCCGCGGCCGAGCCCCCGTCCGCGCGGGAGGATACGCCGCCCGCCGACGAAAAGGCCGAACCGGACGAGGAGCCGGATGCGGTACAAGAGGATGTCGAATCCCGTCCCGTCGACGGTCAGCAAGAAGTCGATCACGCCCTGTTCAGGCGGCCAAAGTCGGAGTAGCCGTTTCGCGGTACGCCGCCCAAAAGGCAACCGGCGGACCGGGGCATAGCCGATTGTCACTCTGAGCGAAGCCGAAGAATCTACGCGTGTCTGGAAAGTAACGCCCTGTCCCCCGACCCCTGGACCCTTCGACTTCGCTCAGGGTGACATGAGGGGTGCTCAGGGTGACTCAGAGAGTGTACAGGGTGACATGGTGGTGCTCAGGGTGACACAGAGAGTGCTCAGTGTGCCAGCGGAAATGCCAGAGTCACAGTTGACGTTTTCGCCGTTCCCACCTAATCTCCGGGCCCGTTGCCGACCACGGCACACCAAAAACAGGAGTCTCCGTTATGTTCCGAATCAACCACATTCACCTGAAGTCACCTGACCCCAAGTCCCTCGCCGATTGGTTCGTCGAGGCGTTCAAATTCACCATCGTGAGCGACACGGCGAGAGTTTTCGGGGACCGGTTTATCGCCTGCGACTCTGAGGACGGCATGCGGGTCAACATCTCGAGCGCGAGGACGGGTGAGCAGATGGGGCAGGGAGACGCCGATACGCACTACGGACTGGAGCATTTTGGCTTTGACGTGGTGGAGATGGACTCGGCCATCGAACGCCTCGAGGGTCTGGGCGCCGTCCTGGCCGATGGGCCTATCGCGACGGACGACGGCCGGAAGATCGCCTTCATCAAGGCGCCGGACGACATTCGAATCGAGCTGATTCAACAAAGTTAAGAGCGGGGGGCGCAGCGCAGGAGCTGGAGGCCCCCAACGGCCAACATTTGGATGGTCCGTTTTGACCACCGGACCGGCGTCGCCACAGCGCCGCTCTACTATTGACACTGTGCACGGGCGCATTGCGTGCACAAATACGCGCATATTTTTCACAGCGTTAAATAGTTAGCGCCGTTCGTCACGATTGCAGGGATAGTTTTGACACTCTGTCGGAGAAATAGCGGAGTGGTTCGAACGGTATCCCTGTAGGTGTAGGTGTAGGTGCAGGTGTACGCGATATTGGCTCGGCTCTTTGGGAGAATGGCTTTTCTGCTGCTGTTGGCTGCGGCCGTGCTGACCATGTCGGCGTCCTTGGCTTGCGACAACGCCCCTCTCCCCAAACCGATGCAAGAGACCGCATCAGGGC
>JAKZUY010000222.1:0-12731 GCA_047516345.1 Dehalococcoidia bacterium
GCACCCTATGCAGTTTTCTTTGTCCCAGGCGATCTTCTCGTCATCGGTGATCTTGAACAGACCGTGTGGGCAGCAGTCCTCGATTATGTTCCATTCGGGGTCCCTGTCCTTGCCGGCGAACGCATCGGGGTTGAAGTTAACCACGTTGCCGATGCCGTACCGCGGGTGTCTGCCCATATGCACGTTGAACTTGCCGCGCTTCGACTGCGCTCCGATTCCGAGATTCTTGATGGCCCCACCGATTACGCCCATCCCGTGGCCCTTGAAGTGGCTCAGGGTGATAAGCACGTCGGCGGCTGCAATAGCCTGTGCCACGTAGGCTTCCTTGAGCAGGTAGCCTTCCGGAATGTCGACCCGATAGTCACTGGTGCCGATGTAGCCGTCTGCGCAGATAAACGGGCATCCGAGGGTCGCAGACGTGAATCCGTTGCGGGCCGCCGTTTCGAGCAGATCGAGTTCGTTGGCACGGCTGGCAAAGGGACCGTACGTCAGCGTTGTGGTGTCGCAGACAAAAGGCCGGCCCCCGGCCTCCTTGACCCTGTCGGCTATGGCTCTGGCGTATACGGGCCGCAGATATGCGCTGCTGTTCCATTCACCGCAGTGCACCTTGATTGCGACCACGTCGCCGGGTGAAATGAGCTTGTCGAGCCCTGCGGCATCGAAAACCGTCACCGTTTTCGCGATCAAACTCGTATCTGCGGAATCGCTTCTGGCATCCATAAAGTAAACAGCCGGTTCCATCGAAGCCTCCTGACGCATCTCGCTTTTGTCCTGCCTTCAGTAAGTGGAACTATACCCGACCAGCGCAATATGGGAGCTTGGTTTTCGGAAATAGCTCGATCTCTTGCCTACGTGATTCGGGGAGCGCCTGCAATACCACTGTCGAATAAAAGGCCAATTTCATCTTCGTCCAGGTTGGCAATTTCCCGCAGCACCTCTGCGGTGTGTTCGGCGAATCGGGGCGTGGGCCGGCGTACTGACGCGGGGGTGTCCGAGAATTGCCATGGGAAACCCAGAGACGGGTGCCTACCGACCCCCGCGGTGTAATCGATATCGACGAAAAAACCACGCTGGTTATATTGGGGGTCGTCGAGAAGTTCGGCCATGCTCATGACCGCGCCGGCGGGGACGTTCGCGCTTTGAAGAATATTCATCGCGCTGGCGGGTTCGTGCAGAGCAGTCCACGACTCCACGACCTCTTCGGCTGCACGACGGTTTCTGATGCGCGCTTCCGGAGAAGAAAAAAGTTCGTCCTCCAGTAGATCCGCTCGACCTATGCACGTCAGCAACGACCTCCACTCTCGATCGTTCGTCACCGAAACGGCGATCCAGTTGTCTGTTCCCTTGCAACGAAAGCACCCGTGCGGCGACCACGTGGGGTGGCTGTTGGCGCTCGGACTGGGAGTTTCCCCAGTCTCGGCCAGATCGATTAACGGTTCCGGCAAGGCAAACGTGACCGCTTCCCGTTGAGCCAGTTCGATATGTTGGCCCTCGCCGGTCATTTCCCGATGCCAGAGAGCCGTCAGGATCGCCGAAACGGCATACAGGGCCACCGTGGGGTCGGGGTAGAACACCCCCGTCGACATCGGAATGTCGGGGTCGTAGCCGGTGATCGCCGCCAGTCCGACGAGGCACTCCTGCTGCGGCCCGAATGCGACGTATCCGCTATCCGGACCGGTCATTCCGAACGCGGGCATCGAGATCATCACCACGTCGGGTTTTACGCGCCTGAGTTGCTCGTAGTCGATTCCCAGCCGTTGCGTCACTCCGACGCTGAAGTTCTCTATTACGACATCGGAAACTGCCACAATCGACTTGAGGATTTCGACTCCCTCGGGAGTCTTCAGGTCAATAGCGATGTCGCGTTTATTGCGGTTGTATTCGACGAATCGCCCGGCCCGGTTGTACGGCTCGTCGCCCGGGTCCCCGTCCGGATAGACTCCCCCGCCTTTTGCGTTCGGCTCCATAGGCCCGCGTTCGGGATCGGGACGATGCGGTCCCTCCACCTTGATCACGTCTGCGCCAAGATCGCCGAGGATGCGGGTCGCATACGGGCCCGACCAGACCTGCGAAAGGTCGGCTATACGGATTCCGTCCAGTGGTCCCATAGGGTCATACGACCTTCATTTCGGCCAGCCTGTCGAACGCGGCAGACCCGACACCGAGTTCATCGACAAACACATCGCGGGTGTGCTGACCTAATGCCGGCGCCGGTCTGTTCGACCAGCCCATACGTTGCGCCCGGTAGGGTCTCGACGGTATGCCGACCTCGACACCGTCATTCAGTCTGGTCTTCTCGAAATAGTCCCGTGCTTTGAGATGCCTGGAATTGATTACGTCGTTGGCGTCCGCGACGTATGCAGCGGCCAGACCTTCCGACTGGGCGCGCTCGTACACCTCCACCTTTGGCCGATCCGCCAGCCATTCGGCAAAAACCCGCTCCAGCATGGCGGCATTGGCGTCCCTGCCCTGTTCCGTTGCAAGTTCCGCATCGTTCAACTCCGTTCGGCCGATCATCCTTACGAACGACGGCCACCAATCGCGGCGCCCTCCCCGTCCGCCAACGATCACCCAGCCGTCGGCGCACCTTCTGAGACCGCCCGGAAACTGCGCTTTGTTCTGCCCCCGCCCCGGTGATTCGCCGGCGTAGGTCTGCCTTTTCAGAGCCGCGCCGGCGACGCTCGTCCAGGCTTCCGCGATCGAAACGTCCACGTACTGCCCTCGGCCCGTCTTGGTCCGGGCGATGAGCGCCGCCATCGCGGCGACGTACCCGTGAAGCCCACCGTGAATCTGGGCAAAGTGGCCGCCTTTTTGCAGCGGGGGCATATCCGCCAGACCGGTCAATTTCATCTCGCCGCTCATTGCGTGCAGGACAATCTCGGTTGCCGCGAATTCGGCATAAGGGCCGGTTCGACCGAAAGGCGTTATGGATACGTGAACCAGGCGCGGAAATCTCTGCCGAACGGCATCGGGATCCCCAGTTACGGGGTGCTGTTCACCCGTTCTTGTGCCGTCTACAAGTACGTCGGATGTGGACAGCAGTCGCGCCAACAAGCGGGCGCCTTCTTCAGTGTCGGTATCGAGCGTCACGCTGCGTTTCGACATGTTCAGGTAGTGAAAGTAACCGGGAGAATCTCCGAACCGGTGCGACTCGGCATCCGACCCGGTCCGGCAGGCATCGCCGCCGGTTTGGGGCGATTCCACCTTGATCACGTCAGCACCCTGGGCGGCGAACATTTTTCCGGCGAACGACTCCGCGATGCCCTGTCCCAACTCAACCACTCGCAGGCCTCCCAAAGGCAGCCTCGCTGATCCGCTCGGGTACACCGTTATGCCAGTCCGAGTTCGGCGGCTTCAGCCAGGGTGTTGCGGGCGCGTTCGACAACCGGAACGTCGACCATGGCGCCATCGAGGTCCAGTGAGCCTCTGCCATCTGCAGACGCAGCGTCCCAAGCGGCTAACACGCGCTGGGCATACTCAATTTCATCCGGCTGAGGGCCAAACAATCGACGAATCGGTTCGAGTTGCGCCGGGTGAATGGCGAACTTGCCTTTATACCCCAGACGTGCCGCTTCGGCGATGTCCGATTCCAGACCTTTGGGGTCCCGAAAGTTCACGTACGGCGTATCCAGCGGAGTCACGCCAGCAGCATGGGCCGCCAAGGCGACAAGGCTTCTCGGGAACTGCACTTCGGCGCCTGACGCCGTTCGCGTGACTCCCACGTCACGCGTGTAGTCCTCCGCGCCAAAGGTGATGGCGGCGACCCTTTCCGATGCGCAGGCGATGCTGTACGCGTGCAGAACCGCGGCCGCCGTCTCAATCCACGGGATCAGGTGCGTATGCCCAGCGGACATTCCGGCTTTTGCCTCAGCGGCGTCGAGGAGGCGACCGTACTCGGTTATGTCGCCAGGCGAGGTGATCTTGCCGACGCTGACTGCGAATACGTCCGGGTGGACAACCGCCGCTATATCGTCCTCGGCGAGTCCGGTATCGAGCGAATTTACCCTGACTATGGTCCTCTGGCCGGATCTTGCCAGAGACGGGATCATGTCGGCGACGAGGTCCCTTGCCGCCGGCTTTTCGGCCATGGGAACCGAGTCCTCGAGGTCGGCCACTACGGCGTCGGTCTTGAAACCGGTCGCCTTTTCCAGCATCGACCGCCGATTGCCAGGCACGAAAATCGGGTTGCGTACTCTCGCGCGCTTACTGGTGTTCATGTCGCGGAGTGGAGCTCATCGAGCCATTCGGTCACCACGGCAATAAAACGTTTCGGGTTGTCGCCAGGCACAAGGTGGCCGGCGCCTTCGACCTCGACGAACTGGCAGTTCTGCATTCGGGCCGCCATTTCAGATGCAGTAGTGCGGGCAAGAATGTCGCTCTCCGCTCCGCGTACGACAAGCGTCGGACAGGCAATGTCCTCGACGCGTCGCCACTGTTCATCGGCCGAAACGACCTCGCGCGGCCGATCCGGGCGCCTGAGTACTCGGTCGTACTTCCAGGTCCACTTGCCGTTGGGCGCCTGCCGGACCTTGTGAACGAGAGTGTCCCGCACCTCCTGCACACTGCGCCTCGGGTTGTACTGATGGATGCGCTCGACGAATTCATCCCAAGTGTCGAGCTCATCCGGCAGCGTGACGAAGTCCATGATTCGCCTGGCGCCGGACTGCCCGGGATTGGGCGCCTTCGCCCCTGGAGGGCCGGAATCGACGATGATCAACCCGCGCACCTTTGCCGGCCGGCGGGAAGCGTAAAGATACGAAGTACGGCCCCCCATCGACAGGCCGATGAGAGTCACGGGAACACCATCAAACTGCTCGATGAACCGGTCGAGATCGCGTTGATGAGCTGCTGTAGCGTAGTCCGAATCCGTCGCCCAGTCGCTATCGCCGTGGCCGCGCGCGTCGAGGCTAATGACCCGGTATTTTTGGCCCAACGCCAATGTGGTGTAGTCCCACGAGTGGGCGTTCTGTGCAAAGCCATGCAGCAGGATGACGACCGGCGCGGCGCGCGGTCCCCAGTCCAGGTAGCTGAGCTCCAGCTCGCCTGTATTGAACCTGCGTTGAGTTGGAGCCAGTTCGGCATCGAATGGAACACCGGCTTTTCGTGCCGCGTCGTAGAGAGTAGCCATAGGCAAAATGTATACCGGAAATGGGCGGTAGTCGAACGTTATCTGCCGATAGACCGGACGTAGGAAACATTGCACGCTTCATGTCGGCTACCGTGGGTGGCGTCCGCTGCAATACCGCATTCTGCATGCAACGGGTAAGATCGTTTTTCACATGCGGGCCGATAAGCCCAAGCCCGGTCGAACGAAAAGGAACGATGCGATTTGGAAACTGTCGAGGAAAAGCGTTGGGAGTACGACGCCGTCGAGGTGGGCCAGAAGGGAACGCCGTTCACGGTAGAGATAACAAACGAGTTGATTTCGCTCTACGCGCAGCGCGTTCGGAATCCCAACCCGGCCTATCGTGAGGAGAACGAGGCGCTTGTCGCCATGCCGACGATGGTGATCGCCGCCGCTCCCTTACGACGTTACGACGTGGCCGAGGCGAACGGGTTCGTCGCACTGGAACGGGTCACCGATTCACCCCGTCAGACGCCGTTCGCCAAGTGCGAGGTGCGGTGGCACAGCCCAATCTGCGCAGGCGACACCATTACGAGCGTGTGCAGCGTGATCGACAAGTACGTCCGCCGGGGGAGCAAGTTCGTGACCTTCCGGGTCGAAGCCCGAAACCAGCGAGACGACTTGGTGGCCGAGTACGACTATACGAGCATCTTCGAGTACGCCCAGGGCCAGAAACAGTCTGCCAACGAAAATAAGCCAATTCCCGGTTCGGAGGCCGCCCGGTGATTACACAACAGTCCGTGACCTACGATTCGATAGCGGTGGGCGACGAGATTCCGCCGTTCGATATCTTCGAAACCCAGGAGACGATAGACAACACCCGAATGCCGGAGATCACCGGCAACGTGACGAGGCCGAATATTCACACCGACCCCGAATTTGCCCGGCGCGGCATATTTGCCGGAACAGTGAATGGCGGCGTCATCTCGATGGCCTATGTAACGACCATGCTGGAACGTTGGTTCCCCGCAGCCAGTTTTTACGACGGCGGCAGGCTCGAGTTCAAGGCCATCCAGCCGTTTAGGCCGGGCGATAAGGTGGTGTTCAGCGGTACTGTAACGGGTAAGCGCCGGGTCGACGGCAAAGGCTTTGTCGACTGCGAAATCAGGGGCACTAACCAGCTTGGGCAGATCATGGGATTCGCCACGGCCACGTTGACCGTGTAGTCCCGGTCGGCCACCCTATCTTGGAGGGTGCCTAATAGCTCCTGGACACCCCGGAGCGTCCGTTGTCACCCCGAGCGAAGCCGAGGGGCCTGGGGTCAGCGGGACGGGCGTTGCTGTCATGCGGGCGCAGATTCTTCGACTTCGCTTTCGCTCAAAATGAGGGATGCTTATCAGAATGACGGGCGTTGGAGCTCCGCTCCAGCGTTTTTATTAGACACGCCCTTAGATAACGTCCCGGGACCGTAGTTCGGCTAGCTCGGCGGCGGACTTGTTCAGCAGTTCGCCAAGTATTTCGTCCGTGTGGGCGCCGAGGTCCGGCGGGAGTTTTTCTATCCTGGGTGTCCGGCCGTTGATTCGTGCTGCGGCGCCGGGGAAAAGGTCCAGATGCGGGTGCTTCAGGCCGCACCAAAAGTCGGGCGAGGGCACGTCCTGCATATCCACTACGTCCGATTTCAAAGTTACGGCGGCGGCGGGAACTCCGGCTCTCTGTAGACGGTCGGCCAGCGCCCATGCATCCTGCGCGGCGGTCCACGACCCGATGTGCTCGTCGAGCGCATGACGCTCGCGCAGTCGTCCAGCGATGTCGGAAAAGCGGCCGTCGCGCGTCCACAATTCGCCGTCCGCTGTTTCGCATAGGGCGTTCCACTCCTGCTCGTCCGTCACTGCGATAGTTATCCAGCGGTCCTCACCTTGGCAGGGATAGACGCCGTGGGGCGACGACGCGGAGCTTGTGTTGCCAACGGTTGTTGCGATCGTGCCGTTGAGCGAATACTCCAGCACCGCTTCACCGATCATGTTGACGAGGGCCTCCGCCTGCGATAGGTCGATGCGTTGGCCGCGGCCGGTCTCTTCCCGCCTGTAAAGCGCCATCGCAATGGCGGCGGCGCCGTGAACGCCGGCAACGGGGTCCGGCCAGATGTTCACCGAGTTCCGCGGGGCGCCGCCCTCGTAGCCGGTCATGGATGCCACGCCCGCGTAGCCTTCCATCGTGGCCCCATTGCTAACGTATCTTGCATGGGGCCCGGAACTGCCGAATCCGGGCATGGAAATCACGATGATTCCGGGGTTTATCTTCGACACAGCGTCGTATCCGAGACCGAGACGATCCAATACTCCCGCCGAGAAGTTGTCCGCTATCACGTCGCAATCGCGGACCAGTTCCCTGAATATCGACTTCCCCTCTTCGGTCTTGAGGTTGAGGGTCAAGGACCGTTTGGAACGATTGAGCTTTAGCCAGTTCGGCCCCTTGTTGTAGATCTTCTTCCCGTCAACGTCGTGGTCGACCGAGATCACACCGCGCCAGGCGTCCATTCGCTTCCACCACTCCAGCTTCAGCACGTCGGCGCCCCAGTCTCCCAGAACCATGGTCATGGTGGGACCGGCGAGACGATGTGTGAGGTCTAGGACCCGAACGCCATGAAGCGGCAATCGGCCAGGACTGGTCGGCTTGACACCATCTGTCTTGCTTTCGCGAACAGCATTGTCCCGGGACCCAAACAGGCCGTCG
The DNA here is from genome assembly GCA_047516345.1 of Dehalococcoidia bacterium. GTDB lineage: Bacteria > Chloroflexota > Dehalococcoidia > Lucifugimonadales > Lucifugimonadaceae. The sequence continues at coordinate 7,799 of JAKZUY010000222.1, forward strand.
TCACGCCCGAGTGTCGGTGCCGCTTCTAGTTGACTGGCAGGCGATTCATGCAGCACGAACGGCGGACCCGGGAAATCGACTTTGCCGACGCCGGGAATCGCTACCGGCCTGTAGAATCCACGCTCCCTCAGCTGAGTGGAATTGGCGACGGCTTTGGTGTTGTTGACCTTGGTGAACAGGAGGCGCCTCGACTGCGCTTCGATCTGCACGTCGTCGCCTCGTCTCGTCGAAAGCCACTCGCGCACCTCTTCCTTCAGGGCGCGTTCGTTGGCATGAAACTTCTGTTGGGTGGCGAAGCGAGGATCGTCGGCCAATTCCGGTTTGCCAAGCAGTTCGGCAATCGAGCCGATCTGAAAGTAGTACAGCGTTACGGCCACGTGGCCGTCTAGGCACGCCAGCACGGCCGACGCGTGCTCCCGCTTTTCGTCGGCCGGCTCCTCTAGTGCCGCAGCCGTGCTGTAGTCGGACATGTGCGTAAAGAACTTGGTTGCCGACTCGACCGTCGACGAATCGATGAGGCAGCCGACGCCGTCTTTGCTGGACCGGTACGCAGCGAACATCGTCAGCGCGCAGGCGTGGGCGCCCGCCATGTAGTGGGCCTGGTAGCCACCCGCTTTGAGAGGCGGACGCCCTCGACCCCCAACCAGCGACATCAGACCGCTCATGGCGTAAAGATTCAGTTCGGTAATCCGATATCCGTGGAATTTGCTGCCCGGGGGTGCGGTCGGAATGGAAGTTACGACCAACCGCGGGTTAAGGGACCGCAGCGACGCAGGGGAGATGCCAAGCGATTCGAGGTACCCCGGGCGGAAATCCTCTACCAGCACGTCTGAGGTCGATGCCAGTTCCTGAACGGCGATCTTGCCAGCGTTGGATTCGATATCGAGTTCGATGCTGCTCTTGTTTGCATTCAGGTAGGCGAACAGGACGGACTCCTGCATTCCGTTTTCGTCGCTGTAAAACGGCGGCATCGCTCGCAAGGGGTCGCCGTCGCCGGGCGGCTCCGCCTTGATGACCTCCGCTCCCATTATGGCGAGCAGCCTGGTGCAATAGGCGCCGGCGATGCCGCGGGTCAGGTCCAGCACGCGCATCCCGGCCAGCGCCGGAGTTGCCGTCGATTCAGCTTGATTCATTGTTGGTAGCGTGGGTCGCAGTCCCTGGCCGCAATCATGGCCGGTCATATATAGGACCTACAAAATGGCGGCATCAATCGTACGAGATTTTTGTCACTCACGGGATGTTTGCTAGAATCCGCCAACATTAACACTGGGGGTTACTCAATTGACGTTTAAGCTCGGATATTCAACATATGCGCTGAAAGGCGTTGACCCGTTTACGGCGTTTCGCAAGGCTAGGGAAATCGGCTACGAAGCGATCGAAATATGTGTCAGGGATGAATGGCCAACAGCGCCGGCGTCATTTGGCGACTCCGAGCAAAAAAAGCTGGCAAATCTGTCCCGCGAACTGGGGTTTCCGTCACCCATCCTTTTTGGCGCCATCAACGTTTGCGCAAGCGGGGACAAAAGGGGCGCCATGCTGGATGATGCGAAGGCCAAATTCCGGCTCGCTCAGAACGTCCACTACGACGACACCCCGATTTTGGTGACCACCACGGCCGGCCACGGGGCGCCGGCATGGGATACCGGTAAGGAACAGATTCGCGATTCGTTCCTTCGATTGGCCGACCTCGCGGCGGAATACGACGTGATAATCGCAATCGAAGCTCACGCAGGCACTGACTTTGAGACGCCGGAAAAGGCCGTCTGGATGATGGAACAGACGAACCACCCGAACCTGAAGCTTGACCTCGACATCAGCCACTTCTACGTTGAGGGGGCGGAAGTGGTTCATAGCGTCGACTTGTGCGCGCCGCACTCCGTTATGGTCCACATCAAGGACGGACACAAGGACGACGAAGGCATCCATTTCTGCCTGACCGGCGACGGGACGATCGATATCCCTGAATTCCTGACCGCTCTCCGAAACAATGGTATTGAGGAGATGCCGGTTTTCGCCGAGGTGAGCTTCCAACAGTCGGCGCAGCCGGACTACGACCCCTGGTGGACTGCCCAGTTTTGCTACGACGCGTTGGACAAGGGCAGGAAATCGATCGGATAGACGACGCGGCGGTTCACGATTCGACTGGAGGGTTTCCGGTACGGCCTCCTGATCGGGTACCCGGAGGATAACGACGGCCTCCCCGGCAAGTTGCTCATCGGACGGTATGCACATGGATCCAATTAGCGTTCGCACTATCAACCACCAGGCGATGCCGTTCGTGGACCGGGGGCGGGCGCTTGGCTTTTGGCGCGACCTGCTCGGGCTAAAAGTGGTGCCCGCACAAGAAGGCGCGGGTGGGGACAGCCTCATCTGGCTCGAGGCGGCCGATGGCACGATGGTCCACCTAGTCCGGCAGATGCCGGAAAACCCGCCCAACGTTCACACCGCGTTCGAGGTCGACGACTTCGACGGCGCGCTCCTGACTATGCAGGAAGCCGGTTTCGAGATAATCAAGGGGCCCGTCGAACGGGACGACGGGCAACGGGCGTTCTACGTCTACGACCCCGAGGGCAATCGCCTCGAATTCACGACAAAGAGCCGTCTGAGGGCATCCAACCGCGTGGTGGACGAGCGCGGCTACACTCGTGCGCCTTGACGATGGGGTCCAGGCCGCCCAACGGCGGTGCCGACAGCCGCATTTACAGCATGGCCTCATTTAGCCTGACGCCAAACCCCGGCGCGTCCGTCAACTCCAGGCGTCCGTCTGCCGGCTGCGGCGCGTCGAGCCACACCTCGTCGCGTTGGTCGTTCCTGGAACCCATCACCATCTCGGCGAGTTGGTAGCAGCCTGATCCGGCGATGAAGTGCAGACCCCACGGCTCGCCGCCTCGATGGGGCACAACCGGAATTCCGGCTTCGTTCGCGAGGTCAAGGATTCGGAGTCCGGCGGTGATGCCGCCGCACCACGTGATGTCGGGTTGCCATATATCCATCGCGCCGGCGCGCGCGATCTCGCGGAATCCGTGATGGGTGAACTCGTGTTCCCCGCCGGCTATGAGCGTCGGCCTCACCTCGCCCCTCAAGTCGGCATGTCCTGCGAGATCGTCCGGCGTCAGGACGTCCTCGAACCAATACACCCTGAGGTCCTGCAGGCGCCGAGCCATCTCGACCGACACGTCGAATGGCCACGTCATGTAGGCGTCGATCATTACGATCGCATCGGGTCCCAGCGTTTGACGCACCCCGGCCACCTGCTGTACTGCGCTGTCGTAGTCTGACTCCCGGCCTGTCCATCGATGGGATATTTTCTGGCCGGTGATGCCTAGATCTGCGTACCAGTCGGAATCGGGGCCGGTCGCATACACCGGGACCGAATCCCGGCTTGGACCTGCGATCAAGTCCCTCACCGGCAGGGACGCAGCCTTCCCAAGCGCATCCCATAGCGCCAGATCGACCCCGCTCAGCGCCATGATGGCGACCCCTTTGCGCCCGTACGGCGTGGAAGCCGCGTAAAGATGGTCCCAGACGGCAGCGATGTCGTCCGGGGAATCGATTCGCATGCCCGCCGAAAGCTCGGCCATATGCCGGTTGACGATCTCGACCGCGGCTACTCCGCCGCCGCCGTAGCCAAATCCAACGACCCCCGCGTCTGTCTCGACCCGCACCACGATCTGCCAAAAATGAGTGCGCCAGGATGGCGGGACATGCTGGTAGCGAGGATATACGGCCTCTAAAGACGTGATCTTCATGCGGTAGCCAATCTCCCGATGCGGCACATATTGACCGTGCCGCCAATTCTGTAGTGGCGGGTTTCAAACCCGCCTTCGGCCTCGTCAACTGGCAGGGTTTTTGGCATCCTCAGATCATTTCCCGGGATTGTCCATGATATATGTGCGTACCCTGTTCAATTCACCCTCGCCGCGCATCACGTGGTCGTAGAATCTGCGTTCCCATATGGGTGTGCCGGGTGACACGAACATCTGATTGATATTGTCGGCAGAGGGTGGGTTGCAATTCCACCCCTACACCGCTGGATTTGTCCTCGTGGCCATCGGTTGGTCAATCCACCCTGGGGGTTACCGTGCCGTACACACCGTCGTAGCCGGGGTCGACGTCGACTTGGCCTTCGCGAACGGCCAACACGGAGTGGGCGAGACGATGCCCGGAGATGCGGTCGAGGTCAGCGGGTGGCGCCGACGTGAGAACGTTTAGCTCACCGGCGAATTCGGCGACGAGCGCTTCGTAATGCCGGTCCACCGTCTTCGTGCCGGGGCCGACCGAAAGGCTAAACGACAGCAGTTCCCTGAGCGGAACGAGCGAGCGAAATGGCGGCCGATGGTCCGGGCGCTTGATCGATCCATGATCAACCCGTTTCGCGGAGTCAGATCGCGTCGCCAATTCGTTAACCCGGTTTAGCACTCCGAGAGTGAGCGGCTTGCCGCAGACCGGGCATATGGAATTGGGCGGACCCTCGTCGCCCGGTTCGAATCGAACCCCGCATTTTCGATGGCCGTCGAGGTGATACTTCCCGTGTCCCGGGTGAAACTCGACCGTCTCGATTATGTCCTCATTACGAACCGCGGCTGTTAGTGATGGGAAGCTTGGCTGAGCGCGAAATACGGTTAGTTCCCGGCCCATGTTTCGTGGGGAATGGGCGTCGGAAAACGACACGATCGAGCGCGAATCAACATCCGGCACTCTCCAGTTCATCGCGGGGTCGCTCGACAGGCCGGTCTCTATGGCGGAGATGCGGTCCGCGGCGTCTCCAAAACATTCTTCGGCCGAGTCGAAGCCCGACTTCGAGCCGTACATGCCGTACCAGGGAGTCCACACGTGGGCCGGAATTACAACGCACCGTTCGTCGGCGTCCCACGCAGTCCGCGCCACGTCCCTCGCAGACATTTTCAGCATGGGCCGCCCGTCGGAGGCCAGG
>JAKZUY010000223.1:0-3452 GCA_047516345.1 Dehalococcoidia bacterium
ACTGGCAGGAGAAAAGGCCCGCGGCTGGATAGATGGATAGTGGTGGATTGGCCCGACGGACGCAGAAACGTCTTTCAGACTGAAATCAAGAACTGGTCAGCACATGCGATAGGGGGCAAAACGCTTTCGGTCCCAGCAAAGCCTGAGCAACTGGCGGCTTATAAGCAACGACGTTGGGAAAGGCAGTGGGACTCACAACTTCAATCCCTAAGACATGACTATGTTGCCAAGGTATTGGTCCCGATGAAACCGCCTCCTGATCTGGAAGGGGAGGATATCCTTCCACTTCTCATCTTCTGGGAAGCACTAGGACCCCGAGACCAACCCGATAGCCACCTATTCAAGATGGAGGGTCCCACCGGCGATTTTCCTGCAACGTGGCCCGTTGTCGGCAAATTTCCAGCTCTGTGAGTCTTCTCCGTATCGAGCTATCTGCGAAGCATTCCGGACGCCTGTATCGAATTGCGAATGCCCGTGGCGGCTGACAGGCTCCGAATACTAAAGCGCCTATTCTCGAATACGTAGGTCGCCTGGATTGCAGTGCCGAAACACCAAGGCGACGCCCCACCTTTTCTTCCAGAAAGTCCAGTGGGGTCCAACATTGGAGAACGGTGCGCGATGCGCGAAACACAGGCGGACTTGCAGCGGCTTCAAGGGGTGCTTGACGAGTCGCACGAGGGGGCGGGGTTGCACCTGCGCTCTGTGATCACGCCTGAACGGAGGCTGACGGCGGTCGATCTGACAGCCCGGCTGACCGGGATGAAGCTCCTGGCGCTCGCCACCGTGAACTCTCGCGCCGCGCCGGTTGTCGGCCCGGTCGACGGTATTTTTTATCGCGGCGAGTTCTGGTTTGGCACTTCACCAATCGCCCTTCGCATCCGGCATATCCGCCGAAACCCGGCCGTGAGCGCGACGCACCTTTCGGGCGAGGAGCTCGCGGTTACCGTCCACGGCACGGCGCACATCGAGGGAGTACCGGCGGAATTGCCGGACGGGTTCGGCGAAATCTGCCGAGAAATATACGGAGACGGCTGGCTCGAATGGGGCAGCGGCGCGCTGTACTGCCGCATCGAGCCAGCGCGTATGTTCACGTTTTACCTGGCGGAGACGGGCGGGGGGTAGGCCGTGCAGGCAGGCAGGCGTAAGATTCTTCGGCTGCGCTCAGAATGACAGATATGTGCGCTCAGAATGACAGATATATGCGCTTAGGATGAGAGTGACAGACGATTGCTCTGATGACAAACGATCGCGCTCATAACAGACGAACATGCTGTCAATGATCACGATAACGCGTCGCAGGTCAGGGGCGCGACGAGGCGCAAGCCGATTTGGGCGTGGTAGTTGACGGGGCGATCGCGGCTATAACGATCGCGCTCATAACAGACGAATACGCTGTCAATGATCACGATAACGCGTCGCAGGTCAGGGGCGCGACAAGGCGCAAGCCGATTTGGGAGTGGCCGTTCGAGGGGCAATCGCGGCTATCTTGTTTGGGGAGTTGGGAGGGAGACTACGGCGAACGGGACTCGTCGCCGTTCGACGTCGTTCAGTTTGACGAAGCAGACGTAGTCGCCGGGGTTTCTGAATCGCACGTTCCAGGCGGCGGCCATCTGCGATATTTGCGAACTCCCCGGAGGGATGCCGGCGGGCCTGCCCGCCTCGATCTGGCCTCCGATGCTGGCCAGCTTCTCAGTGGCGTCGTCGTTCTGGACTGTGATCTCGAACTTGTGCGGCCGGTTGGTGAGGTTCCACGGCACCCGGATCGCCAGTGCTACTGAGAAGGCCTTTGTGACGGGAAAGCCGGTTTTGGTCGCGACGCGATTCCAGCCGCCTCCGTTCATGTACAGCTTGCCGCCGACTACTTCGGCATGGTCAGCCAGGATCAGCCAGTCGACCTCCAATTGCTCGATCCCCAGATCAATGCTGCCGCCATGTGATTCGGTCATCACTAGTTGCCTCCCCGACTGTAGATACAGGCTTGGCCGAGGGGGACGGGATGAGCCCCTCGACTGCGCCATTGCCCCAATCCTAACCCTCCGGCGTCGAGGGGGAAGGGTCACACTACACCGAGCCCGTCTCACAAAGTTGGGTCCTCCGCGTCTTCACGGTGAAAACTGGAACCCGCGCCCCAAGTGGTTCACCGGTCCTCACCCTGGAGCAGTAGAGGAAGCAGGTTCGTCGCATGGCTGCCACAGGCCGCAAGCGGATTCGATAGGGACGACACAGTGCCGGCAAGCGGCTTATGGAACGTTCCGTTCCAGGAGAGACGTTTTCACGTCATGTGTCGTTGCATGATACATTTCAAGCATAGTGAGGGTATCGGAAAAAATCACCAGGTCCAGGGACTTCGAATGCCGACTGTGGCGGTAGAGGGACAGTTCCGCTTTGTCGTCAATACCAGGGAGAACAGCTTCGAGCCTCCCCATGTGCACGTCTGGGTCGGTAACGAAGACGTGTGCCGCATTGAATTGAATGGAGGAACCTTCATGGACATTCCTCCGCCCGGCAACCTCCGGGACATCATGAAGATCTATGCGAGATACGCTGAAGAGATCAGGAGCACCTGGGCCACCATTCATGGAGAGTAGCTGATGATGGACGCCGTTCTGGTGAAAAACGCCGACCGGATGATGATGACCGCCAGTCTGTTGGCGGATGGAATCGAGATGAGCTTCGCAGATGGGTCCAGGGGTCTTATACCATTCGCCGATGTTCCTGAGATCAAGGAACGTGCGGCACTGTCCGGCCTGGAGTTGCCGAACCCGTACGAGATGGTTTTGCAGACGACCCATGGCGAGCGGATCGAGATTCCCTGGGACTTCGCCCGACACTACTGTGACGAATCCTATCGACCAGCCATCGAGTCGATAGCCATGCGGGGAAGGCAGACCCTTGGCGAACGCATCCGCCAATTCAGGGAGTCCGCCGGGATGACTCAAGTGGCGCTCGCCCGCGCATCGAACATCGGGAGGGTGACGCTGGTTCGGTTGGAGAAGGGAGAACAGACGCCCAGATTCAGGACCCTGAACGCAATTGCCAAAGCCCTGGGGATACGCGTCAATGAGCTACTCATCCAGCCGGATTTGCTTCTTCAGTAGCAACCGATAAGTCATGGACGGGCCGGATGGCTTCGGAGCTACGGCGGGAATCGGAACGAAGCTGACATCGGCGATTGAGGTCTGTCTTGCCGGCCTGCGCCAGGTTCGGGAGTCGGGCTGAATTGATACGAGATCGGGCGCGCTCAGGCGGAGTCGGGTTCGAAGTGGTAGTCGAGGGTTATTTCGTACTCTTCGGCGTGGGATGACGAGAACCCTCCGGACCCGGTGAGACCCTCGAGTTCATCCGTTCCCGATCCTTGAAGAACCTCCCACTCGGCGGTGGCCTTTTCTCCGTCATACGTGCCCGAGTGCTGAAGCACGAAACTGCCTGATCGCCCGCCGAGGCTGCCCACG
>JAKZUY010000224.1:0-21351 GCA_047516345.1 Dehalococcoidia bacterium
AGACATGGGTGAACTCGACGGAAAAGTAGCCATCATCACGGGCGCAGGACGCCGCAGGAGCATCGGCCGGGGCGCGGCCATAGCGCTGGCCGGCATGGGGTGCAGCATCGTCGCCGTCGGCACGGGCCGGGACCCCTCCACGTTTCCTGACGACGAAAAGGAGATCGGCTGGAGGGACATCGAGAGCGTCGCGGACGAAGTCAGGGCGATGGGGCCGAGCGCTTTGGCCCTCGTGGCGGACGTTTCAAAACGAGACCAGGTCCAGGAGGTCGTCGATACCACCGTACGCGAACTGGGCCGAGTCGATTTCCTCGTCAATAACGCCGCTGCGCCAAAAGGCGACGACCGCGTCCCGTTGGTCGACCTGAGCGAAGAACAGTTGCGGCTCGTGCTGGAGGTCAAGGTTTTGGGGAGCTTCTTCTGCGCCCAGGCCGTTTCACGGGTGCTTTTGGACCAGGGAGAGGGCGGCAGCATAGTCAACGTTTCCTCGATAGCCGGCAAACGCCCGAGGGCAGCCTCCGCCGCATACGCCGCCGGCAACGCCGCGCTCGACGCCATGACCGCGTCGCTCGCCTACGATCTCGGCAGCCACGGCATCACGGTCAACTCCGTTTGCCCCGGCCTCGTCGAAACGTCGCGCTGGGACTCCGACATCGGAACTGAGGGCTGGGAGAAACGCATCAGGGCCACGGTACCGGTCAGGAGAGCCACGGACGGGGACGAAGTCGGTCAGTTCATCGCATATCTGTGCACGAACGGCGCCTCATACATCAACGGGCAGTGCATCAACTTCGACGGCGGAGTCGTGACCGGGCACTGAGCTCCGCCCCATTCCGGCGCCCGGCCTGATGAACCGACCATAAGAGCATGTCTCACAAAGCTGGCTCCTCCGCGTCATCCCCGTGTAAAACCCCGTCGTTCCCTTGAAAAAAGGAACCCAAACCGCCCAGTGGTTCCCCGATCGGGGTATGGGAAGACGGATGATGCACAGCACAATTCAGGCGGGGTGGATTTATGACACGGGCTCATAAGATTGTCCCGTGCCACGAGGCAGACTTTCGTGAAATTTAACTATCCCGACGACACGGAATTCTTCCAGCCAAAGATGGCAGGAAATCACTGCTTTGGGTGCGGCGCGTGGAACGAGAACGGCCTGCGGATCATGAGCACGTGGGACGGCGACGATTCGGTGTGCGTGTTCGAACCCCGGGGCCACCACGCCGCCATGCCGCCCGACGTGATGAACGGCGGCATCATTGCGGCGGTCATCGATTGCCATTCGGTTTGCACCGCTATTGCCGACGGATACCGCCGGGCCGGACGCGAAATCGGCGAGGGCCCGCCGCTGTGGTACGCAACCGGCTCGCTGCGCGTTAACTATCGGAAGCCCACGCCGGTCGCAGGCCCGATAACGGTCCGGACGCGCATCACCCGCGTCGAAGGCAAGAAGACGTTCATGAAGTCGAAACTCACATCGTTCGAGGGTCTCCTGACCGCCGACGGAGAGGTGCTTGCCGTGCAGGTCCCGTCCAAATGGGCGGACCCCACCGGCCTCCTCAAACACCTCCCATCAGTCCGGCCCTGACCACTTGCCGGGCGGGCGCCTGCGGTGTTAGCTGGGCGGTTCGGTGAAGCCGCATTTGGTCATGGCGGCGGTTACGGACGGCGGGGGCGGCGGACTGTCACTCTGGCCGAGTTTCGCCAGGGCCTGCAGGTCCGCGGAGTCCAACTCATCCACCAGGCACTCCGCCACGTCGAGATCGAGATCGGCGTCAACGCGCTCGTCGTCGTTCATGCAGAACATGAAGGGCAGCACGTCGAACGACTTCGAAAAATCGTCGATACGGCCCATAGAGGTCATGATGTACAGGCCAGCTGTCCGTACCAACTCAGTGTCCGACATCCGTTCCGTCAAGCATGCGTTCGTGGCGTCGCTGAACGTGCCTGATTCAGGCAAGAAACTGCCCATGAAGACCCGTACGAATGTGCGGACGTCGAGGCAGCCCGCTATCACGAGGCCCTCCACGATCGTCGGTTGGGCGGCCTGCAAAATGGCTGCCATGCGGTCTGGCGAGAGATGCTCCTTCAGGCAGTCCCTCTCGACAGCCGGAAACTGGCTCATGATCTCTTCAGGGCTGACATTCGAGAATACCGCGATGGGCAGGAGCGAATCCTCGTCGTCGGACATCGTAGTCTCGGCGCCCTTGGACATAGCCGTTGGGGCCGGGGCGCTGGTCGGCGCTGGCGTGGGAGTGGGCTCAGGTGTGCTGGTCGGCGCCGGCGTGGGAGTTGCCGGAGGCAAGGTGGGCACCGGCGTGCTGGTCGTCACCAAAGAGGGAGACGACTCCGAGCCGGACGAACCGCAAGCCATCGCCAGCAATAGCAGGCCTGTTGCCAATATCAGAGCGGTTCGGGTTGTGAGCAGCGTGCGAATACCGGGCAGCCTTATGTAACTACGGGACCTATGCCAGAGTCGCCATCTTACTAGACGCTGCCCGATCATTTTCCCGCGAGGTTCAAATTGGAATGCCGCCGATCACGAGGCGGGCAGGCCCAGCAGTTCCCGTCGCAGCAGGCTCAGTACACTCAACGCAGCACGCCTGCGATCGGGAGCGCCCCGTCCTGCGGACCGAACATGTCGCGAAGCTACGCCTCCATCACTTGCGACGGCGAGAAAGGTCTCGCCGCGGCCAAGATTCTCTGTGCGTTGGTCGCCCTCGGTCACCCCATGCGCCGATATGCCGATGTCGGCGCCGGAAAACTTCCTGGCGGCCCGGGCGAGTGCTGCTGACCGCTCTTCGCCCGATGCAAATGGGGGCTGCTCACCGCCGGCCCGTGCGAAGTTTTCGAGGGCCTCGTTCGAGTTGACCGTCATGCCGTGTATGAACAGCGGTCCTGCCGCATCGCCCAACGCCGCCGCCACGCTGCCCCCGCTCAGGTCCTCGTAGCATGCCACTGTGCGTCCGCTCGACTCGAGAAGCGCGCCAACCGTGCTCTCCATCGTCTCGTCGTCTTCGGCAAACACGTTGTCGCCCAACAGCTTGCGCGCTTCCAGTGCAACCGGCTCGATGAGCTTCTCCGCCTGCACCGTGTCCTCCGCCATCGCGGCAATTCGCACGTCGACCTGCCCCGGGTGGGCTAGCACGCCAACCGTGGGGTTAGTGGACTCGGCGATGAGGTGGCCGATGAGGTGGTCGACGTTGCTTTCGCCGAGGTCGGACACCTTGAGCAACTTGTAGTGGATTACCTGATTCAAGCCGAATTTCTGACGCAGGTACGGGATGATCTCGTTTTCGATGAGCCACTTCATCTCGAACGGCACGCCAGGCACGCTGATGATGACGCCCCGCGGGTCTTCTACCAGGAACGCAGGCGCGGTGCCGTTCGGGTTGCGGATCACGGTCGCGCCCTCAGGAATGGTGGCTTGTTTCTCGTTGTTCCTCGTCAGGATGAAGCCGCGCCGGCGAAATCGCTGGTTGATCTCTTCCAGGGACTGAGGATCGGTAACGATCTTCCGATTGGTCACCCTGGCCACCGCGTCACGAGTGAGGTCGTCCTGAGTGGGCCCTATGCCGCCGGTGGTTATGACAACGTCTGCGCGCTCCAGGGCGCTGTTGAGGATGGCGGTCATCCGGTTGAGGTTGTCCCCGACTGTGGTTTTGTAGAAGAGGTTGACGCCGTTTTCGGCGAGTCTCTGCGCTATCCATGCGGAGTTGGTGTCGACGATCTGGCCGAGCAGCAGCTCTGAACCTATCGCCACAATTTCTGCGTTCATTTTTTTGGCTGACCGTCCTTACGGAGTTGTTGGGTTGAACACCGGTATTGGCCCTATCGAGCCCAGCGGTGGTCTGACCGTTGTTTTGGCTGACCGTCCTTACGAGGTTGTTGGGTTGACCACCGGTGTTGGCCCTATCGAGCCCGGCGGTGGTCTGACCGTTGATTTGGCTGACCGTCCTTACGAGGTTGTTGGGTTGAACACCGGAGGCGAGCCTTTCGAGCTCCGGCGGCGGGGTGACTGAGGGTGATGGCTATTGTCGTCGTTAGGTGTCCGTTGATGGGCGCTGGAACATGCGTCTCGGATGGGGATCGCGTATCTGTGGCGGGACCGTCTATGTAGAGGCGTCTCTTGTGGGCGCCTACCGGGTTCGTCCGTTCTTTGGACGGGACCGTAACGAAGCGTATTTGGGGCAAATCCCGCGGTCAATATCGAATCCGGCAAAACAGGGTGACAAGCAGCTTGAACTTGTAGAACGGTTGTTCGATAATAGAACGCACGTTCTGATAAACCGGCGCCGCCCGAAAAGTGGTCCCACAGTCTCGAAAGAGGACCGGAATGCTAGCGACTCTTGAATCCCCGATACCCGTCAAGATGGCTCACTCAAGTGAGCAGGAAGAGTTTGGCAGGGCGCTGCTCAAGTCAGTAAGCGCACGTGAAGGCGCCACGTTTACCGTGGACATAGCGAACGCGGCCGCAGTGACCGAACTGATTACCGGCATGAGGGCGTGGCTGTTGGTAGTCGGGGCAGGTACCGGCGTCGCATCGGCGACGGTGTCCCCTACGTTCCTGGGCGAGACGTTTCCTGCAATGTTGGCGCTCGTGCGGGAGATGGAGCGCGCCGCGGAGAACGGCAGCGCAGCGTGGCGGCCGAGTGGACCCCGGACCCTACAGGTCGGCAGGGCAAAGCACGTTTTCGTGAGTCGCGACCGGCCAGCAGCCGGCAAAACCCCGAATCCCGACGGGATCGTCGAAGTGGTGGATGCGCAGCACATCGATCGCAGTTGGTTCTCCCGGCGCGTCTCCCCTCGCTGCAAGAGTCCCGGACTGACGCGCGTCTTCTACGGGATGCCCGGTGTTCAAGGGTCGATCTACGAAGAGGTCCGCGGCGCGAGTCTCGGCAGCGCCGGGCGGGGAGGCCCGCGGCGTCACTTCGACCTGTTGACGTCACAGAACGCGGCCGCCGACGCGGCTGCCTGATCTGAGCACTGACATTCATTCCTGAAAGTTCATCTACAAGGAGTCAACCATGACTACTTTCCTGGTTCCAACCCGTTCAGACACGCTGCCGGAGAACACCCGCTTTCGGGATGAGGGTTGCGATATTTCACCCTCGTGCCTGGCGTGCCCTTTGCCGTTGTGCAAGTATGACGACCCCGGATGGATTCAGCGCGAGAGCAAGCGCGTCAGGGACGATGCGATCCACCGCGCACGATTGGATGGGGATTCGGTACACGACATAGCGCAGCGCTTCAAGGTAAGTCCACGCACCGTTCACCGGGTGATCAGCCGCGGCGGCGCGGTGGCTGCAATGCAGCATGAAGAGGACGACAGCCCGCTGCTCACCCTTAAAGAACTTGAGCAGAGGTCTCTGTTTCGGCCGAGACCGCCGGCGCCGCCTTTGTTCAACTGGCAGCGGCGGGTTTGAAACCCACCCTTACGACGCGATGCGGGGGCAATGTGTGGCAACCAGCGCGGCAGGCCCACACAACCGCAGGGCGGTACGCAGCCCGGGCGTGGTTTCGTTCACGCGGACAGGTCTGGCGGCAGATGTCCGGGTATTATGGCGCCGTCGCCAACGTTCACCTGTTCGCCGGTCGCCTGGAAAATAGCCCTTTCCGCAATGTTCGTAGCGCGGTCGGCAATCCGCTCAATGTTGTGGGCTGCCCACATGAGATAGGTCCCTCGCACAACATTCTCGGGTGATGCCTTCATCAATTCGAACAGATCGTGGCGAACCTGCCGGTTGATCTCGTCGACGCGGTCGTCGTCGGGCGCCAGGGTTTGGGAGATCTCGACAACCCGTTCTGGATCCCTTTCGAGAAACGCTTCAAGGCTCCGTTTCACCATAGTTACCGCGATTTCACCCATGATGGGAATGTCTATCAGTTCCTTCAGCGGCGGCTCGTCGCCCATCATCAGGCTGAGCTTGGCGATGCCCTCGGCGTAGTCGCCCATTCGTTCGAGCTCGTTAGCCAGTTCGAGAATCGTGATGATGCGCCGCAGGTCCCGCGCCAGCGGCGCTTCACGTCGCAGCAGCCGGATGCACGACCGCTCGATGAGCCACTCTTTCTCATCGATGTCGTCGTCCGCATCGATCAGCGCCTGGGATCGTTCAAGGTCTCGGTCCTTCAGAGCCGCCAGGGCTTCAAAGATGGCGTTCTCGACCAGACCTCCAAGCAGAATCACTTCCGCTTCGAGCTGTCCTAGTTCCCGGTCGAAACTTTCTCGTGCAAGCATCTCGGTGTCGTTGCCTCGTTGGGCGCTTAGGGTCCGCCGGCTAGCCGATGCGGCCGGTCACGTACGCCTCGGTCCTGTGATCCTTCGGGGTTCCGAAGATCTGCTCATTCGTGCCGTACTCGATCAGCTGGCCGACGCGCTCTTCGCCCGCCATAAGTACGGCAGCGTAGTCTGAAATTCGGGACGCCTGCTGCATGTTGTGGGTGACGATTACGATGGTCACCTGAGCCGCCAACTCCCGGATGAGGGCCTCGATGTGCTGCGTCGATATCGGGTCGAGCGCAGACGCCGGCTCGTCCATCAACACCACTTCCGGCTCCACGGCCAACGCCCGCGCGATGCATAGCCGCTGCTGTTGCCCGCCGGACAGGCTGAGCCCGCTGTCTCGCAGCCGGTCCTTCACCTCGTCCCACAGGGCAGCCCGCCGCAGCGACCTTTCGACTACTTCGTCGAGATCGACGTCCATCCCGTTGATTCTCGGTCCGAACGCGACGTTGTCGTAGATGCTCTTCGGAAACGGGTTAGGCCGCTGAAAAACCATGCCGATCCGGAACCGTATCTCCGTCGGATCCTGGGAATCCACGTATATGGGCTCTGAGTTGAAGAACACCTCGCCGCTGATTTCTGCGATGGGGATAAGCTCGTTCATCCGATTGAAGCAGCGGATCAACGTGCTCTTGCCGCATCCGGATGGACCGATGATCGCCACGACGGTATTGCGCGGGATCTGGAACGAGATTTTCTCGATGGCCAGCGTGTTGCCGTATCGGACCGTGAGGTCTCTGGCCTCCAGAACCACGTCTGAACTGTCGAACGAGGTTATGTTTTCGTCTGATGCGGCCCCGGTTAAATACCGTCCCTCAGCCAGGTTCATCCAGAATGGTCCTCGGTTAGACGCGGTCGCTCCACGCCAATCTGCGTCGGCCCGCGATGTTATCGCTGAGACATTAACGTTCTTCTAATCTTTGGCTTTTTCCGTACCGTCGGCGTCCAGAAAATCCACGACCGCGGTTGCCCAGCCGAAGTTCGTGCCCCTCATGCCGCGGCCGCTTGCCGGCGAGTAAAACTCGCGGAAACCGTTCGCCTCGACCGCCCTCACCGACCGCGAAGCCAGCGCGCCGGCCAGTTCGTCGTAACCGCGGCCCCGCAGCCCGCGTACGAGGAACCAATTCAGATTCATGCACACCGGGCCGCGCCAGATCATCGACTCCCCTTCCGCGTCGAACGACGGCTCGGAGGCCGAGACGCTCGGGACCGGCAGTTCGGTCCAGAATTCAGCGGGATTGGTGAGATGCTCGTCGATCACTCTGCTGGTCCGATCCGGCGGCGTGCCGGGCAGGATCGCGGGGAAGAGCGAAGCGGCTGTGAGAATGTCGCCGGGCCGCCGTTCGCTACCGTGAAGGAATAAGAAGCGGCCGTTTTCCTCGTCCCAGCAGTGGCTGTTCAACGAGGACTCCACGGCCTGAGCGGTTGCCGTCGCCCTCGCCGACTCGGCGGCATTTCCGGCATCGTCGTGGAGCCGGGCCAGGGTGTGCAAGCCGTCGGCATAGACGGTGTTGACGAAGGGATCGATTACGACAAATCGGTCGGCCTGCGCAATCCGGCCGAAGTCAAAGCCCTTGCGCAGATTGAACAGGTCCAGTCTTCTCAGGGCCCACAGGACACTCATACGTGACGGATTGCGCAGCCCAAGGTTCGAATCGAAAGCCGGGGAGTTGTCGAGCCCGCATTCGAACGGCGAAATGATGGACACGAGGCCGTCCCCCGCGGCATCCCTTTCGCGGGCGATCCAGTCGTAGTAGGCCGTGGTCGCAGGAAGTATCTCATTGAGGAATCGCCCGTCTTCGGACGCCTTGTGAACCGCCTCGACCGCCTGCGCCAACATGGGTGGCTGGATCATTCCGGTGTGCCGTCTGCGCCACTCCGACACCGGCCCCTGCGCAAAACCGAGGGACCTTATCGCTCCCAGCCGGCCCCAATACACCATGTGGCCGATGAAGCCGTCTTCCCGTTGCGACGCAACGAGCGTGAGCAGCTCCTTGCGGGCCATCTCGGCGTCGAGCCGCGCCAGCGCGATGGCGTGGAAGCCGGAGTCCCAAAACCACTGCCACGAGTAGCGGCCGGGCGATGGCCGGACATAGAAAAACTGACGGCGGTAGTAAGGGTCGTATCCGGAGCGCACATTGGTGCGCAGTCTCGACAGAGCCCTGCGCCTCAAGCCCTCCGCGGCGGAGTGGTTATTCATGAACCCAGTTTAGGAACTTCGCTGGCACGAGGTCAAAGGCCCGGCGGCCGAGTGCTAGACTTCAACGATAGGCCCTGCGCCCCCACCGGGCCCGGCCAGACCACATCAACATGACCCTCAACGCCGCGCCGCGCACTCGTCATCAGAGCGCCGAGTCGAATCTGCCCTTAATCCTCGATCTTTCCATGGACGAGATCGGCGGCGTTCTGAAGAAAAACGGCGAGCCGGCGTTTAGGACGAGACAACTCTGGCGCGCGCTATACAAGGACGCAGCGTCGTCGTTCGACGACATGACGACCCTCGCCCGGTCGCTAAGGTCGGAACTGGCAAGCAGATTCACGATAGACCCGTTGACGCCGGCGCTTTCGATCGACTCGAAGGACCGCTCGACGACGAAGACCCTGTTCAGGCTTCACGACGGCGAGTTGATCGAGACGGTGCTCATGCGCTACGCACGCGACGGCCATCGCAGACCGCGGCGGACGGCGTGCATATCGACTCAGGCGGGCTGCGCGCTCGGCTGCACGTTTTGCGCTACCGGGCAGCAGGGTTTTTCACGGCACCTCAGCGCCGGTGAGATCGTGGCGCAGGTGCTGCACATGGTGCGGGCGGCGCGGGCCGAGGACGCCGGGAAGATCAGTAAAGGGGATGAAGCCGACTGGCCCGTACCCGTATCGAACGTTGTTTTCATGGGCATGGGTGAACCGCTTGCGAACTACGACAACACGCTCCAGGCGGTGCGCAAGCTGAACGACCCGCAGGGCGTGGGCATCGGCGCCCGCCACATGACCATCTCCACCGTCGGCCTCGTGCCGCAGATCCTCAAGCTGGCGCGTGAGCCGTACCAGATAAACCTGGCGGTGTCACTCCACGCTCCTGACGATGAGACGCGCTCGGAGACCATGCCGGTGAACCGCCGGTACCCGATAGCGAAGCTGATAGACGCCTGCAAAAAATACGTGGAACGAACGAACCGGAAGGTGTTTTTCGAGTATGTGCTGCTCGAAGGTCAGAACGACTCGGTGAGCCAGGCCCGCAAGCTTGGCAAACTGCTGGAGGGCATGTTGTGCCACGTCAATCTGATACCTGTAAACCCGACTGCCGACGGCCCATACGGTCGGCCAGACGCCCGTAGCTCTGCCGCCTTTCGCGCCGCGCTGCAAAAATTCGGAGTGCCGAGCACGGTGCGGATGGAAAAAGGGATAGACATTAACGCAGGCTGCGGCCAACTTCGAGCCCGAGTAATCGAAGAGCCCGCCGACTAGCCGCGCCCGCAGATAAACTCTAGCGGGGCCTGAATATCCAATTTTGCGCCCGGTCGCCACCGTCGCGACATAGCGCCGGGGATCGTCGGCGACAGCGGCGCTCCACCCTGACTTTGCCGGGTTCAGTAGGCGGGGACCTGTACGGAGGGCCTTTTGTTAGTGGGCCCGGACCACGGGGACGCCTTGCATCAGACCGGCGTCGTACATCTCGTTCCAGTTGTCGAGGAACGTCTTGTTCCACTGATCGGTCAACGGGCTCTGCATCATCTCTTCGTACACCGGCCAGAAAATGATGATCCCGTCGGCGCCGTCACGCATCGCACAGTAGGCGGTGTCGACCGAACGCACCAACGCAGCGGTGATGTAGGGGCGTTGAGCCCAATCTCCGAACATGGCCTTGCACTCGCGGACGAGCTTTGTCGGGTCGCCGCCGACGTCCCGATAGGGCTCACAGAACGGCAAGACGTGGGTCGCCCCGGCCTGCGCCACGGCCGCCGCCTGTGTCAACGTGAAGACGGTGGTGCACATGGTGTCGACGCCGGCCTCGGACAACGCCCGAAACGCGCCAAGCCCATGGAGCGTGGTGGGAATCTTCAGCACAACCTGGTCCGACATCCTTGTGAACACCTCGCCCACGTCCAACAATTCCTGAGTGGTGTGCCCGTCGATCTCTACGACGATCTGCTTGTCCGTGATGTCGAGGTAGCGCTGAACGACGTCGGTGACCTGCCCGTACTTCTTGACCATGTCGTTCAACACAACGGTGTTGGTAACGATCCCTCTGACCCCATGCGGCATCAAGTTCTTGAGGTCCTCGGGGTCCCCCGCGAGCCACATGGACGGGCCGCGCCCTTCGAACATGTTTCGGACGGCGGAGCCTGCGGTCTCTACTGCGCCGTTGGTGCTGAACTGGGTGGTGGTAGTCATGGCGTTACCTCGGATGACTGGCTTGCTGATCCGGCGAAATGTTGCCTGTTGCGCTCTCAACTTATGCCGGCAGTTTACAACTTTGACGCGACTACCGTGGTGAGCATACGACGGGTCAAGCCCGCTTCAGGCGAGGGCGTCGGCCAGGATCTGCTCTTTGGCGCGACTACCGTGGTGACCATACGCCGGGTCAAGCCCGCTTCAGGCGAGGGCGTCGGCCAGGATCGGCTTTCAGCCCGTCTTACCCGATCCCGGCCACATCCGTCATCCCCGACCCCGATCGGGGAACCACGGGGCGGTTTGGGTTACCGGTTTCAGAGACTTTCGCCAAGGTAGTTAAATGCGATTACACCCTGGCTGGCAGGCTAGCCAATAATGTTCTGTACCACTACGGCCGCGGCGGATGCGGCCACAATGGAACTTACCATCAGCCCGACCATCCACTTGATCAGGCGGGTTTCAAGATTGGCAAGGTCGGCCTTGGTAGCGTGGTGACGCAACTCTTCCCGCAACTCGCTTCGTGTGAAAGGCTGATCCACCGTGGACATGGTCATTCGCCCCCTACAGGCAGATTTAACGCGAAATGTCAAAATTACGCGAGGGTCTCTTGTCACGGCGATGACGCAGGGCCAGTTTTCTGAGACAGGCTCTTTGACGCGATGGGGCCCGCGCGTGTGCGACGAAGCAAGCCCGCTTCAGGCTAGAGCGTCGGCCAGGACCTCTACGAGGTAGCGGGCCGGGCGGCTCGTGCCGTCGGCGATCTGCTGGTGGCAGGAGACGCCGGTAACGGCGATCTCTACACCGGACGGGGCGCTGCGGACGAACGGGAAGAGCCGGTCCTCTCCCACCTGCATCGATACGTCGTAATGTTCCTTCTCGAACCCGAACGAGCCAGCCATGCCGCAGCACCCGGCGTCTATGATCTCGGCCGAGTAGCCCGGCGGCAGGTTGAGCGCGGCGTTGGCGTCCCCCGTTCCAACTAAGGCTTTCTCGTGACAGTGCACGTGCGCTGCTACCGACGCCGCCTTGTCGGACCACTCGATCTGCTGCCCACCGTCGCCCGCTGTCTCGGCCAGCAGCGTCTCGATCATCACCGCGGCGTCGGCCACGGCCCGCGCCCGCGGGTCGTCCGGGAACAGGTCGGGGTACTCGTCCTTCAGCGTGAGCAGGCAGCTGGCCTCCCACCCGACTATGCGCGCTCCGCTTTTGACGAAGGGGTGCAGCACGTCGATGTTGTGACGTGCGTTGCTTGCCGCTTTGTCGATCATCCCCTTTGAGATCATCGGCCTGCCACAACACTTGCGGTCTGCGATCTTGACCTCGAACCCCAGCGATTCGAGCAGACGCGTCGCGGCTACACCTGCGTCGGGATGGTTGAAGTTAGTGAAGGTATCGTGAAACAGGACGGCGACGCCGCGCGAGCCGCTTGTGCGAGGGGTACGCGAGCGGAACCACGAATCGAACGTGTGGGGTGACAGCGCTGGAAAGCGGCGGCGGCGGTCGATGCCAATCAGCGCCTCATTGAGCCGGCGCACCGCGGCCGAGCCGGTCAGGGCGTTGACCACCGTAGCAAGCGGCTGCAGGACGGCGTTCACTCTGTGGATGTCCCCAACGATCCGCCCCCTGATCGGCCGCCGGTGGCGCTTGTAGTACGTGTTCAGAAATTCGTACTTGATTTTGGCCATGTCGACGTTCGACGGGCATTCGGACTTACAGGACTTGCACTCCAGGCACAGATCGAGAACGTCGAACATGCGGTCGCTGGCGATCTCTTCGTGCGGCAGCGCGCCGGACAGGGCGGCCCTCAACGCGTTTGCCCGTCCACGGGTGGAGTGTTCCTCCTCGCGGGTGGCCATGTAGGACGGGCACATTGCGCCGCTGTTCACCTTCCGGCAAGCGCCCACCCCGTTGCACCGCTCTATAGCCCCGGCGAACCCGTTGTCAGCCGACCAATCGAAGCGCGTTTCGACGGGCGCCGTTCGATACGTCTCCCCGTAGCGTAGGTTTTGGGTCATCGGGGGAGCGTCCACGATCTTACCGGGATTCATGACGCCTGCGGGGTCGAACGCGGCTTTGACCTCCCTGAACGCCTTGTAGAGTTCAGGGCCGAACATCTTTTCGTTCCACTCCGACCGCGCAATGCCGTCGCCGTGCTCGGCCGACATGGCGCCGCCGAATTCGAGCACCAGATCGGACACTTCGGAGGCGATAGCATGCATCTTTTCGATGTCGTCCCGCCTCTTCAGGTTGACCACCGGCCGGATGTGCAGGCAGCCCACGCTGGCGTGGCCGTAGTATCCCGCCTCCGTGCCGTGCCGCCGCACGATCTCGTCGAACCGCCTGACGTACTCCGGCAGCTTTTCTGGCGATACGGCCGTGTCTTCAACGAACGGCAGAGGCTTGGCATCGCCCGGCACGTTCATCAGCAGACCGAGGCCTGCCTCCCTCATGTTCCACACCTGGCGTTGGCCGGCGGGATCGAGCAGGTTCGTGATGGCGAACCCCAGCCCGTTCCTGCGCATGCGCTCTCCGAGCTTGTCGAGTTTGTCGCTCGTCTCTGCTCCGCTTTCACCCGAGAACTCGACCACGAGGATGTCTGACGGCTCGCCCTGAAGAAAGCCGATGTTCCGCGAAAAACCCAGCGACTGACGGGCCTGTCGGATGATCATGCTGCCGATGTGCTCGACCGCGTCGGGGTGTTCTTCGAGGGTCGCTACGGTGGCCTCCATCGCCTCGCCGATGCTGGAGAAGTGGAGGACGGCGAGCCCCCGGTTCGTCGGAATGGGAACGAGGTTCAGCCGTGCGCTCGTGACCGCGGCCAGCGTTCCCTCCGACCCGACGACCAGCCGGGCGAGGTTGTAGTCTGCGGCGTCCTGTACCAGGTCGAGGTTGTAACCCCCGACTCTGCGCATGATCTTCGGGAACCTGCGTTCCACTTCGTCCCGCGCCTCTTCCGCTATTCGCCGGACCCCGCGGTATATTGCCGCCTCAAGTCCGCCGCCCGCCATGTTCGTTTCCAGCCTGGCAGGTTCGACGTGGCCGAATCGGGTCTGCGCTCCGTCGGATAGCGCCACGTCAAGATCGAGCACGTGGTCGACGGTCTTGCCGTAAATGATGGAGTGCGCGCCGCAGGAGTTGTTGCCGATAGCGCCGCCGATGTTCGCCCGGTTGGCGGTGCTCGGATCGGGTGTGAAGTGCAGGCCGGTCGCAGCGAGTTGGCGGTTCAGTTCGCCGATCGCAATACCCGGCTGTGTTTGTACCCACCTCTCCTCGGTGTTCACATGCAGAACGTTGTGCATGTACTTGGAAAAGTCGATAACCACGGCGCGGTTCACCGTCTGCCCCGCCAGCCCGGTTCCGCCGCCGCGCGGCAAGACTGGCGCGCCGTGTCGTGCGGCCGTTTCGATGGCCGCCGAGACGTCATCCGCGTCCCGCGGCAGTACAACGCCAAGGGGTACGATCCGGTAGATCGAGCCGTCTGTCGCGTACATCTCCCGCGAGTACGAGTCGAACCTGACCTCGCCCGCAATCGCGCGTTTCAGATCCCGTTCCAGGTCCCGAGTTGCAGGTGAGTGGGTAGGAGGGGGTGCCACGGTCACTTCACCGGTTTCCCCTCGATCTGGGCTACAGTCGGGGGTTCAGAGTCTTCGTCCCGCTTAAAGACAAGGGACGCCAGGACGCTGAGCGCCAGTATTCCCAGGATCGTTCCCAGGGAGACGTACGTGTCTATGTGGAACCCGTGCAACGCCTCTTCGGCGATCATCTTCGCTCCGACAAAGCCGAGGATCGCCGCAAGGCCGTACTGCAAATAGATGAACAGCTTCACTAGCCCGGCGAGCAGGAAGAACAACGGCCGCATGCCGAGCACCGCCATGGCGTTGGAACTCCAGACGATGAACGAGTTTGTCGTGATGCCGAAGACGGTGGGGATCGAGTCCACGGCAAAGACGACGTCGGTTGTTCCGAGCACTATTACGACGAGCAACATCGGCGTTGCGGCGCGTACGCCGTTTATGCGAGTGAAGAAGTTGTGGCCATCGTATTCGGAAGAGACGTTCGTCACCTTTTTGGCGAAACGCAGGGCAAGGTTCTTGCCGGGATCGACCTCCTGATCGCCGGTGAACGCCAGCTTGTACGCCGTGTACAGCAGGAAGGCGCCAAGTACGTACAGCACCCACGAGAAGGCGGCTATGATGGCCACCCCGACTGCGATGAAAACCGCCCTGGCGATCAACGCTCCGACGATGCCCCACAACAGGGCCCGGGCCTGATATCTGGCCGGTACCGAGAAGTAGCCGAAGATGACGAGGAAGACGAAGAGGTTGTCGATGCTCAACGCCCGCTCCGCCACGTACGCCGTTACGTAGTCGGCGGCGGTCGTCGAGTCGGATGCCAGGAAAACGAAGACCCCGGCGCCCGCCGCCACCAACGTCCAAAACACGGTCAGCCAACCGGCCTCCCGCATGCTGACGACGTGGTCCCTGCGGGTCAGGACGACGAGGTCGAGTACTAGCAGTACGACCAGCGCCGCGTTGAAACCTACCCATGTCCAAATGCTGTCGAGCATCGGTTACCGTGCCGAGGGGCCGGTCCGCGGCCGTCGACGTTGCGCAAACGGCGGGATGGGCGGCCCTGACTTCTGAATGTGTTCGATCCTGTCCCCGACTACGTTAGTGCGAGGATCCGGCAGCAGCGTTTAGCTTGTCGATTCGATTTGGTAAGCCTGCTCGCCGCGCGGGGTCTGGACCGTTACTTCGTCTCCGCGGTTTCGCCCGAGGATGGCGGCGCCGACAGGCGATACGATCGAGATCTTGCTGGTGAGCGGGTTCGCCTCTTTCGGTTCGACTAGCTGATACCCGGTGACCCGGCCGGATGCGGTGTCCTTCAGGCTGACCGTGGACCCGACCCGGACGGTTTTCAGATCAGGCTTGGTGTCGCCAATGATGCCCGACACCTTGAGCGTGGATTCGAGCTCGGCGATCCTCGCCATGACCATGCCCTGGGACTCCCGGGCAGCCTCAAGGGGAGCGTTCTCCCGAACGTCCTTGTCGGCGGCGGCCTTGTGGATCTCCTCGACGAGCTTGATGCGCTCATCCTGCAGGTCGGCGAGCTTCTTCGTGAGATCGTTGAAACCGGACCTGGTCAGGCGGACAACCCGGCCGGAATTTCTGTACGAACGAACGACAGATAGGGAGGTTCGGGATTTGCGCAGCCTGAGGTGCTGGGCAAGATTGACTGCGACGATTCCCTTTTTCTTCAAATACGCAAGGAATTGCTTTACGTGCGCGGCCCGCTCGGCAGCGCCGGCGGACGATGTTCGGGAAGCGATTGCGTCACTGAATTCTCCGATCTCGGATGCGGTGAGGGAATTGACATCCCGGTCGCCGCCGACCCATCGCACGAATTTTGTTATCTCCGGCTGGGCCTGTTGTTTCGTGTCGTCAGGTAGTTGCCGAACGTACGTCTGGAACGTTTCCATAACGGATTGTGGGGTTGACGCGGGGATGGTTTCTGTCTTGGTCGCCACTGTTAATCTTCGCTCCAGTCAAGGGATCGACGCCCGTTCGCGGGGTGGAAGGAACGTCGCCAGCCATCACTCATGATAGATTTTGGTGGCTTAAGCAGTCAAATTGGGCGTCCTCGATTCACGTTGACACTCAAGTTAAACGATACTTACAATCTTTGTTTCAGGATCAGTAGATTCCATGCCCAAAAGAACTTACCAACCCAAGAAACGCCGACGCGCCAGAGTGCACGGATTCAGAAGCAGGATGAAAACCCGGGCAGGCCGGCGCGTGATTGCAAGGCGCAGGACGCGAGGGCGTATCAAGTTAACTGTCTGATACGGAATTGGGACTCCCGCACAGTCGGCGGCTGCGCAAATCCTCCGAATTTCGCAAAACACTCTCCCGAGGCCGGAGGGCAGGCGACAGGTTGCTGGCGGTCGCCGCCGCGGCGGCACACAATGACGAATCCAGATTTGGCTTTGCCGTCTCAACACGCGTGGGCGGCGCGGTCTGCAGGAATACAATCAAGCGAAGGCTTAGAGAGATAGTCAGGCATTTAACGACTGACCGCAGTTGGGACGTGGTTATCTCAGCAAGGCCGGCCGCGCGTGACGCAAGCTACTCACAACTCGAACACTCGATGCTGGGGATCGCCTCCAAACTCGGAATCACAAATGAAAATGATGCCCGTTGATGCGGCCGATCTGGCCGCGGCGGGAACGCAATGAAGCGCTTAGCCCTCATATCGATCCGAATCTACAAAGTGGCGGTATCGCCCTATCTGCCCTCGACGTGCCGGTATGAGCCTACGTGCTCCAACTACGCCGCTGAAGCGATAGAGCGACACGGTGTGGGGCGTGGAACCGGACTGACGTTGAGACGGCTGGCAAGGTGCCATCCCTGGCGCTCCGGCGGGTACGACCCGGTACCCGAACCCAAAACTACTACCTGGTGAACAATCCACCCTGTGCCTCCGCCGCTGCCGGGACAATCGCAGCGTGGGCGGCAACAGGGCGAACGCAGATACTCGGAGGCCCATAACGCCACCGGAAACCCCCGGCCGGGAACTCGGGACAGACACCCGGCTGAATCAGCCCACTACATCCGCGCATTCCAGGAAGTCCGGCAAACGGTTCCGGAATATTGGCGCGTATGCCGTTCTGGCGCTTGCCGTTTTCCTGTCCGCCGCGGCTTGCCTCAATGACCTGACTCCGCAGGGAGGTTGGTCCGCGCCGGTGCTGGAGGGCGAGTACTTCTATGTGGGGAACAAGGCGGGCAGAATTGCCCGGATCGAGGCTCAATCGGGAAGTTTCGACCACAACTGGCGGGCGACTACCGACGAAGACCTGACCGTGGTATCCGATGCTCCTTCCACCGGATTTCTGGGGTCCTGCTCGGCGGTGCCGAGGGGCCAGGCCGTTTACGGCTCGCCACTTATCAAAGACGGGCAGCTTTACGCCGCGGGGTACGCCTGCACAGGTAATGATTGCGAGGCAGGCGTGTTCGCCGTTGACCTGGACTCCGGAGCACCGATTTGGCGGGAACGGGTCGTCCACATCTCGACAAAGATCGTGGGCCGGTTAGCAATGGGCGAAGACACACTGGTCTTTGGCACCTCCGAGGTGGGCGCCAATGACGACCCGCGAGGCTATCTGTACGCGATCAATCCGACCCCAGACGCCATCCTCGAGTCGGAGCCGGTGGGGGTGCGCATCAAATGGCGTTTTCCGACCGGCGGCAACGTATTCAGCGCCCCTGCAGTCGACAACAACGTGGCCTACTTCGGGGACATGAGCGGCGCTTTCTACGCCGTGGATCTCGCCGATTCGGCGGAATACCTCAACCGGCCCGAGTCGAGGCTCCTGTGGAAGTTTCAAGCCGGGGGCGCCATCACCGCCGCGCCGCTTATCGCCGACGGGCATATCTACTTCGGAGACTTTGGGGGGAATTTCTACGCACTGAGCCTCAGTGGCAGACGGGACGGCTCACTGTCCGAAACAGCGCTCGTCGGAACAGGCGAGTGGAAATTCGAAGAGGGCGATTGGACCTGGGCGCAGGCCCTCGCCCACAGGGGCATCGTGTACGCGGCCACCCTGGGTGGACGCGTCTTCGCCATCGACCAGCAGACCGGTCAGGCTGTCTGGCCGGCTCCGGCGGTCATCGATGGCCAGATAGTCGCCCAACCGGCGATCATCGATCACGCACGCGGGCCTGCAATCGCCGTTCCGTCCGGTAAGTCTGACGTTTACATCGTCTCACAGCGCGACGGGACGATCCTTGGCCAGTTGTTTACGGACGGCCCGGTCAAATCTTCCCCCCTGGTGAACGAGGGTTTCGTCTACGTGCACACGGAGAGCGGCGAGCTGAAGACCTTCTCCGCCGGAGACCTGACCGAGCGGCGCTGCGTGGAGACGCGGGAAGGCAAGGACTGCGGATGATCCGGTCCAGCCTTAATGCCGGCCAACCGATCTCGAGCGGAGGTGCCTGATGGAGTTCCTGGGCATCCTCTGGAACGAGATCTTCATGCGGCCCATGATCAACAGCTTGACGCTGTTGTACGACGTTCTGTTCGACAATTTCGGCCTCAGCATCATCGTCTTCACCGTCTTGATGCGCGTGCTGCTAATACCGTTGCAGGTCCGGCAGACACGGCAGACCATGAAGATGCAGGAACTGCAGCCGAAGATGAAGGCGCTGCAGGACAAGTACAAGGGGAAGGGCCGGGAAGAGAAGCAACAGCTTTCGAAGGAGACGATGCGCTTGTACCGCGAGACCGGTGTCAACCCTGTCGGTTGTCTCGGTCCGCTCGTTATCCAGATGCCGATCTGGATTGCGCTGTACAGGGCTATTTTGAGGTCCGTACCCCCAACCCCGGAAGGCCTCGCCAACCTGTCCGAGGCGTTCTACTGGTGGAACCCGGCGCGGGCCATCGTTCCGCTCGACAGTCAGTTTGCCGGAATGGACCTGGTCGACTTCGTTCAGTACGCACCCGTTCCGCTCAACTTCGCGCTCCCTGTGCTGGTGGGCGGATCTATGTGGGTCCAGCAGAAGATGATGACGCCCCAGTCGGTCGATCCGCGACAGGCTCAAACGAACCAAATCATGCTTTGGATGATGCCGATCATGTTCGGGTTCTTCACGCTGCAGTTCCCGGCCGGACTGGGCATATACATCCTGTTCTCAAACATCATTGGGGTTGTAATTCAGTATTTTGTCGGTGGCAGGAAACCAATATCGATATTTGGGAGGCAGTTCGCGTCATCGGGCGCGGCCGCAAGTGTGGCCGAACCCGAAACGACGGCGCCGGACCCCGAGGAGAGTAGCGACGATGAGCAGACAGACCTTCGCAGGAAAGACAGTAGAAAAAGCAACGGACCTCGCCCTAGACACCCTCGGCGTCAAGCTCGAAGACGTAGAAATATCCGTCGTTAATCCCGGCCGTTCCGGGATTCTGGGCTTCGGCGGTGAAGCGGCTGAGATCGAAGTCCGGCTGCTGACGGGCGACGGCGCGATGACCGCTGACGACGACTATGTCGACGCGGAGATGGATGAGCCGCAGCCGGGTCAGGATCGGGACCGCTCGCAAAGAGCCCGTGGCGGACGACGGCGAGGGCGCAGGGAGGAACAGCGCGGACCGCGGGAGCGCCGTGGACCGCGGGACGAGCGAGAACAGCCGGAACAGCGTGGACCGCGGGAGCGGCGTGGACGGCGAGAAGAGGGCGGACCGCGGGCACACCGAGAACGTCGGGATGACCGTGGACCGCGGGAGGAGCGCGGACGGCGGGAAGAGCGTGGACCGCGAGAGCACCGTGGACAGCGGGACGAGCGAGAACAGCCGGAACAGCGTGGACCGCGGGAGCACCGTGGACAGCGAGAAGAGCGCGGACGGCGAGAGCAGAGGGAACAGACGGAAGAACGACAGCCGGTCATGGACACCGCCGATGAGGAGATTCGGCCGGTCATGATGGCTGATGATGACGAACAGTCTGCGCTGATGCACGCAGATGAGGCCTCCGTGAGCGAGCAGCCGCCCGAGGAGTACGACGAAGAGGCCGAGCAGGCCGTCGCCAATCTCCTCGACTACTTTTTCGCCACCATGGGCGTCGACGCGGAAACCTATGTGCGGGAAGAGCGCGAGGGCGGGTCGCTCGTGTTCGAAATCGAGGGCTCAGACGCCGGGCTGCTGATAGGCCGCCGCGGCGAGACGCTCCATGCTTTGCAGTTTCTCGTGCGGATGATCGTGGGCCGCCAGATCGGCCGAAAGGCGTACGTCATCCTCGACGTAGAGGACTACCGGGAACGGCGGTCGGACATGTTGCAGAGTCTCGCTCGCAGGACCGCGGGTCGGGTCGCATCGTCCGGCGGGCCGTCGTCACTCGATCCGATGTCTCCAGCCGAACGCCGGGTAGTGCACATGGCTCTGGCCGACCACCCTGAGGTCCGCACCGAAAGCGAAGGTAAAGGCGACCGCCGCCGGGTAGTGATTCTGCCCCGGGACTAGGCCCCGAAAGTCCCTCCCGTCTTCCCGCGTCCGTTCGGGCGACGGGGTGATGGGGGGAAGGTTGGCGTGGACGTGAAAAGGCGTGCCGGACGGACGCCCTGAGACCCTTCTCGCGCGGCGGGACGAACATCTAGCGTCCGACCGCCGTCTTAACAACCCTGGTCAAGTGAGCAACAAAGGGCCGCACGGCGAACTCGATATGCCCGATGGGACTGCAGCCTGCTCCGAGTTCGTTGCGTTCGGGCACGTGACGTTTGACGTGCGCCTCCCGCCCTGCGGCGAAGATGACCGCCCGGAGCCCGGCGGGGCGGCCGCATACGCTGCCGGAACAGCGCAGGCGATGGGCCTTGCCGCCGGCATCGTCACAAGCTCGTCGCAGGACTACCCGTTCGATACCCTCTTGCCATCGACGGACGTGGTTAACGTACCGGCCGCCGCCACCACGACGTTTGAATACTCAATCCACGACGGCGTGCGCACACAGTGGTTGCGGGCAAGAGCCGCCGAACTAACTCGCTCCGACGTGCCGGGATCGTGGCTCGGCGCCAAAGTCGTCCTGCTCGGACCGGTCGCGTATGAACTGCCCCGCCATGCGGCCGACTGGTTCTCCGACGACTCGTTTGTCTGCGCCGTGCCGCAAGGATGGCAGAGATCGCGGGACGTGTCGGGCA
>JAKZUY010000225.1:0-3046 GCA_047516345.1 Dehalococcoidia bacterium
GAATGTGGCATAGGTGAATCGTAGCACATGTGTGCTGTGCGGGTCAACTGCTCGCATGAGCCCAATTCCGCCGTTCTCCGGTTCTCATCGCAGTTTGGGATGTGAGCGTTCTTCCTTATCCACCGACCGCCGGGGATACACACCTACAGGCTGGAGTACTTCGACTGGGTAGTCGAGTGGTTCGACGAGCACCTGAAGGCGAACGCGGCCTGACGCCTGGGGTCGCCGTACCCATTTCCGAACATCTGCCGATGCGCGGTCATTCGTGACATTTGGGGACTTTCAGCTATGAGACCGGCTTACCGATTGTGCCATGACCGCGACACCGGGGTGACTTTGGCGCGACATTCAGCGCCACCAGTGAGACATTTAGCGACACGGCACCGGTGGGGGATGGTCTAACTGCAGAGCGCGCGGAATGTGGCATAGGGGAATCGTAGCACATGCGTGCTGTGCGGGTCAACTGCTCGCATGTGCCCAAATCCGCCGCCTCCGGTTCTCATCGCAGTTTGGGATGTGAGCGTTCTTCCTTATCCACCGACCGCCGGGGATACACACCTACAGGCTGGAGTACTTCGACTGGGTGGTCGACTGGTTCGACGAGCACCTAAAGGCGGGCGCAGCCTGACGGGCAGAGTCAGGAGAACCTTACCCGGAACTGCGAGGGATCTTCGCCCGCGTGCTCAATGGCACGTCTCGTCCAATCGATGATCGTGGCTGCACTAGCATTCCTGGAAAAGAACCACCCTCCAACTTCGGCCGGGCGACGCATCTGACGACTCTCTGAATGAACTGGCGACCTGTTGACTATCAACCGGCGCCGTGCCGGGACGGGTTCCCTCAACTTACCTTCGTCCGAAAGCCAGCGAATAGTCTCGGCCAACATGGTCCACCAGGGTCCGAGCGTGGCCCTGGTATCGTCTGGATATCTAATCTCTAATGGACGCGTAGTGCCTGGTTCCGGGTTCAATCCCGATAGCGGTTGCCATTCGTGCTCATCCACCACTGGAGGTCGCTGAGTGTCTGGAATTACGGGTTCTTCCGGTGTCAACGATACGACCGTGGCCTGCCCAGGGGCAACGTGGCCGGACTGTACCGCTGGTCGCCAAAGCGCCAACGCCTGCAGGCAGACCTCGGCGGGCGATTGGCCCTTCAGGTCGAAGGAGACTACCCGCTTCTGGTCAATGGGCACAGGCCTGTGCGTCTCGTATACCTCCCAGTGTCTGCCATCGGTAACCGCGAAGTGTGGGGTGCCCTCCTCCAAGCAGTATCCGATACCCTGCCTGACCACGTCCCCCAGTGGCGTGTCCAGGCTCTTGGCTTCCACCATCATCGCGGGCCTGCCGCCGCTGAGGAGGGCGTAGTCTGCTCGCACCTTGCCCGACTGGTACTCCGGGACGACCAGGGCCGGGTCTTGGGTATCCCAGCCCAACTCCCTCAGCAGAGTGTCGATCAGTGCGTATCGGGTCTGGGCCTCGCTTTTTCTTAAAGCGGGGCCATGTGCGTCGATGCGCTTTCGTATCTCATTCACGCACTCCAGCAGGCTTTCCAGCAGCATGGGCATCCACCTCTGAACAGTTGGGCGGATTATAGCACTGGCGACTCTCGCCTCAGCCGCTCTATCTCGGCGGCGAACCAGAGGGCCATGCTGCCGCTGCGGTCGTCGAATCCCGTCAGCGCCTCCCTGTCGAGGTAGTGGCGCAGGGTGGCGCCGTTCCCGGTCCCCGTACAGGAGTCGAGTGTTACCCTGAAGACAAACCATTAGTGCAATGTGAAGGCGAATGCCAAAGTGTGCATTGCTCGTTTGTCACGTACAAGGGCCCATGCTGAGGTGCCTTATGAGGAGGACCTGTGCTCGACTCGTAGCCTTGCCCGCTTGGGGTCTGTTGATAGCTTGCCTGGCCTTGGCGGGGTGCGGCGGCGGTTCGGGGTCTGAGGATGCCACTGCGTCGCTGTCGGTTGTACCTACTCCGTTCGAGTGTCCTATCACTAGGGCCAACGGTAATACGCCGCCCGGCGAACAGCCTTCAGAGGGTCACCACGGCAACGGTGACATATGGACCGTTAAGTCCGGAAGTGTCTATGTCGTGGGGCATAAGGTCAAGTTCCCATGGTGGCATACTGCCGACGGTGTCCTCACGGTAGAAGGCCAACGACTGGATGTCTTCGCAGAGGCCATTGACTTGGTGTCCTCCCTCAATCGGTCGGACGATCGTAGCCGCCCGTTTCATGCGAGTTACTTACTATTCCCGTCTGCCGGATGTTGGGAGGTTACGGCCAGCGTGGGCGATACGAGTCTGAGCCTCGTCGTACGCGCCATCGTCAATTAGTAGTTACAGGGACTATAGCAGAGGCAACTCTCGCCGCAGCCGCTGTGTCTCGGTGGCGAACCAGAGGGCCATGCTGCCGCTGCGGTCGTCGAACCCCGTGAGCGCCTCCCTGTCGAGGTAGTGGCGCAGGGTGAGGCCGTTCCCGGTCCCCGTACAGCCGTCGATGATGTTGCCCCGGTCGTCGATGCGCTCGGAAACGCCGCGCCAAGCCAGCTCGGCGGTCTCCCTGAATGAGCTGTCCAGCCAGCCCAGGCGCAGGCCGCGGGCCAGACTGTACCCGACCATGCAGGTGGCGGTGAGCTCCTGGTAGGAGCCGATGAAGTCGACGACCTGGCGGACCATGCCCGATGCCTCCTGGTGCTCTCGCAGGGCAGCCATATGCCGGGCCGCCATGTCCTCGATCCGGCCCCTCTTCGGATGGTCGGCGGGCATGTAGGTAAGCGTCTCCGCCAGACCGAGGGCCGCGAACCCGTTGCCGCGCCCCCAGTGGAACGGGCCCGTCCGGCTGTGCAGGAACAGCCCGTTGTCCTGCTGGATTCCGGCGTCGATCAGGAAGTCGGCGAGAATATCGATGCGCGACGCGTCGCCGGTGAGCGAGAAACCGCGTCCGAGCACCGCGCTCACGAAGAAGTGGTCCTCGGTCGGGAAGTTGGGCCTGGCCGGAGGCGGGGCCTGTCCGGGCCCCTGGCGGGAGTATCGGCCCGCGGCCTCTACCA
>JAKZUY010000226.1:0-6983 GCA_047516345.1 Dehalococcoidia bacterium
ACTATACCTCTACGCCACGTCTACGTATGGCTATCGACTACTTCCGGCGGACGGCCATTTGCATCGCAAGGAATGGTTTGGAGAGGTGTGCTCTGGAGGGATTTTCAAGCCAGTTTACTCTGGAAATCGGCCAATAGAGTGCGGTGGGAGTCAAGCGTGAATTCGCCATTTTACGGTGTCTGGAGCATTTGCTTCATTGTTTGACACAGCCATTGTGGATAGCATAAATTTTCAATGAGACGTTTGTGAGAAACTCAGTTCCCTGTCAGTTTTTGGAGGGAAAATGAACCGACATTGGAAAAGGGGCAAAGGCGATGCATAGGCGGAAAGAGTTTCTGATCGGTTCACTGATCGGGCTTTGCATTATGCTGCTTGCATTGCTTGCTGCTGTCGTTGCGCCGCGGCCCCGTGCAGCCTTGGCCCAGGACACCCCGTCTGCATCCATTTCCCTTGGGGAGTTTTCGGTTCGCCAGGGGGATGGCACTATGCTCGCCGCAACTCTAAAAAATCTGCCCAACGACCCCGAAAATTCGGGTAGCTTTCCCGCATACACTTATAGGTTCGACCTGGAGCGTAAAGTCGGCGAAGAGTGGGAGAACGCGGATAACTGCGAATTGAGTCCGGTAGGCCAAACCAAGAATATACACCCCGTTTACGACGCCTGGAAGGTTATTGTTTATAGCAACAACGGACTTTCCATACCGGCGAGTTGTCCCATTGGCACATATAGGGTGAAGTTTGTTCTTAAGGATGAGCACAATGCAGAATTAGTCTCAGACAAACGGGAGTTCACCGTCCTCCTGGGGCCATCTGTGACAATTGAGATGCCGTCAGGCCCCCATTACCGGGGCTCTTCAATCGACGCCATTATCAAGTTTCATGAGCTTATCCAGGGCGCAAGCTACACCTATGAAGCCTACGTCATGAATGACAACCCTAACTATGCGGACAACTGCGAAGGGACAGGGCTTGCCAGGAACGAGATATTTTCTCTAGGCAGCGTCGACGAAAACCCGGAAGTGCGAACGGGCACAATTACCAGCTCCTGCCCGAAAGAGAATTACTACGTTACCGTTAGACTCTTTAACGCAGAAAACCGGATCAAAGCGACCAACAGCAAGGTTTTCACCATAACCACGAATCCCGCCGCCATACCGTCCGTGAGTGTTGCCATGTCCGAAGCTTCTCCGGTAACACCTGGCACCGAATTCGACGTAATATTCAACTTTTACGATCTTCAAGATGATACTGCGATCCGATATCTCGACACTTTGACCAATACAGGAACAAATCAGCCCGTAGGTGGAATGGATTGCGGCGGTAGCTTGGTTGGATGGGGGCAGGATGTCTCAGCCACCGTGATTCGGAACCCGATTGTCAATCGGGTGACCATTACCTCCGACTGTCCAGAAGGCTCCTACAGGCTAAAGAGCGCCATTCAGGACAATTCAGGCAATGAAATAATATCTGGTTCCATTGACTTTGATATTGGTGACCCCGACCTGACGCCGACAGCGCCCAGCGTTTTGAACTATCCGGCGAAACAGAACTCTCCTTTCAGCGAGCAGTTGCCTCTTGGCAGCGGCGGGGACGGTACGCTGTCCTACGGCGCGACGGGGATGCCGGTCGGTCTTAACTTCAACATCTCGACGCGCACAATTGCGGGAACGCCAACCGGCCATGGAACATCCACGGTCACATACACGGTAACTGATAGCGACGGCGACTCGGATTCCGTCGATTTCACGATCACGGTCGCCCCGGATCTGACCCCTACCGCTCCTAGCGTTTCCAACCTGACTGCGACTCAAAACGCTCCTTTCAGCCAGCAGCTGCCGATAGGCTCTGGCGGAGACGGAACTCTGTCCTACGCCGCGACCCCCCTGCCGGCGGGTCTCAGCTTCGACGACTTGTCGCGCACAATTGCAGGCACGCCGACCGGCAACGGGCCGACCACAGTCAGATATACCGTTACCGATAGCGACGGAGACTCGGCCTACGTCGATTTCACCATCACAGTTGCCGCTGATCTGACGCCGACACTTGGGGCTATCTCGGGCTACACGGCCAGAGTGGGTTCCCCGTTCAGTGAGGTTCTGCCGGCAGCGACGGGCGGCGATACGCCGCTGGGATACACCGTTGATGATTTGCCGGTTGGACTCAGTTTCACAGAGGGCACCCGCACGATTGCAGGCACGCCCACAACCGTTGAGTCGCCGACCGTGACCTATACGGTGCGAGACGACGACGGCGATGAGGCCAGTCAGTCGTTTACGATTACGGTCGAAGAAGATCTGAAGCCGACACTGACAACCATCGTTGGCTACACGGCCAGAGTGGGGTCGTCGTTCAGCGAGGTTCTGCCGGCGGCGACGGGAGGGGATACGCCGCTGGGCTATACCGCCACAAATATGCCAACGGGCCTCAGTTTTACAGAGGGCACGCGCACGATCGCGGGCACGCCCACGGCCACGCCCACGGCCGTGGAATCCCCTACCGTGATCTACACTGTTCGGGACATCGACGGCGACTCTGCCAGCACGACATTCACGATCGATGTCAAGCCGGACCTGAAACCTGCGCTGGACGACCTGTCTAGCAACACCTATTTGGGCAAGGTCGATAGCCCGTTCAGCCTGGATCTGCCAGCGGGAAGCGGCGGGGATGGGAACTTGATCCCCTCGGTAACGGGGCTGCCAACCCAACTCAGCTTCAACCCCGCTACGCTACGTATCGAAGGCACGCCGAAGACAGCCGAAGTTCTCAACCTGACCTACAAAGTAGCCGACGAGGACGGAGACGAGGTCAGCACGACCTTTAAGATCGACGTTAAGCAGGACCTTAAGCCGACACTGAACGACAGGACGGGGCAAACGTACAACGGAAAGGTAAGTCGGCCGTTCACTCTGCAATTGGATGAGGCGGGCAGTGGCGATGAGCCGTTTAACTATACGGTGACGGCGAATCCGGCTCTGCCGGCCGGCCTCACTTTCGACGACACCTCGCATGTCATCGCCGGCACGCCGACCGCGGCGGGGACGGCCAGCGTCACCTACAAGGTCGAAGACGTGGACGGAGACCTGTTCAGCACCTCCTTTACGATCGCGATCTTCGACATGCCCTCCCTTTCCGAAACTGCCGACGTCATGGCGACACAAGACCAACTGTTTACGCTTGACCTGCCCATGGCAACTGGCGGAAGGGGAGACTTCACCTACAACGTGACGGGACTGCCGACCGGTCTCGACTTCGACGAACAAGCGCATAGCATCACCGGAACACCGACAGCAATAGAAACGAAAGATGTCACCATCACCGCGACCGACCTCGACAACGACGTAGCCAGCGATGTATTCGAAATCGAGGTCATCGCGGGGCAAGCGGAACTCAAGTTCCCCTACGAAGTACCCGACATGCAAGCGAAAGTGGAAACCCCCTTCACCCTGCAACTCCCTGCAGCGCTTGGCGGCAATGGCCCTTATAACTATACGATCTCAGGGCTTCCCGAGGCGCTCCGTTTCATCACTTCCACACGTCGGATTGAAGGCACGCCCACCGCGGCCTGGATACACTCGGTCATCTATACGGCCACAGATCAAGACCTGGAAGAAGTATCGCAGACCTTCCAGCTCGAAATCGTCGCGGATCTCAAACCCACTCCTCCATCCGTCGATGACTTGAACGCAAAGCTGACCAAGCAGTTCAGCGTGGAACTGCCGGCAGGACAGAACGGAGACCCGCCGTATAGGTATAGCGTTTCCGACCTTCCTTCAGGGCTTCAATTCGATGGCAACTCGCGCCTCATCGAGGGCACGCCCGATACCGCAGGCCCTTTGGACGTCACCTATACCGTCACTGACGCAGACGACGACGTCGTCAGCGCCGACTTCACCATAACCGTATACGCAATGCCGCGGCTCGATCCTGTTGACGATGTCACGAAGATGCAGGACATACCGTTCGAGCTTGAGTTGCCTGACGTAACAGGAGGCAGAGGGTCATTCATCTACTCGTTGACCGGTGACACGTTGCCTTTGGGCCTCACATTTCACCCTGTAACGCATACCATCACGGGCGCGCCCGAGGAATTGGGAGTTGCCAGGGTCGTGTACGGCGTTTCGGACGCCGACGCTGATACCAGTAGCGTCCCGTTCACAATCACCGTGCAAGAGACGGATACAGGGAATCAAGCAGAAAGCGGCAACAACAACAACAACAACAATAATAACAATAACAACAACAACAATAACAACAACAATAACAACAACAATAACAATAACAACAACAATAACAACAATAATAACGGCGGCAACTCAGGGAATCAGCAGAGGTATACGCCCCCGCCTCCCTCGCCTTTGCCCTCAACCCAGCAAAGCAATTCCGAAACAACGGCGCCGGTAGCCATTACGACACCGGTTCTCCTCAACGTGCGCTCCGGGCCGGGCCTGGACTACGACGTGATCACGACCGTGCCGCAGGGGACGCGCGCCAAAATCTACGGCATCGATCCCCAGGACGACTGGTTCATGGTTGAAATCGAAGGCATAAACGGCCAGGTCTGGATCTACCAGGATCTGACAACCGTGGTCGGGTCTCTTCTCGGCGTCCGACGCCTGGCCCAGTGGGAGATCGACCTGCTGCCCGGCCCGGGAACCGAAGGCGATGCACCCCTCGCGATCACGACCACGTTCCTGCTCAACGTGCGGTCAGGGCCGGGCCTCGATTACGACATCCTCACCACCGTTCCCCAGGGCACACAGGCCAAGATCATCGGCTTAAGCCCGGATCGCGAATGGTACAAGGTCGAACTGGGTGTGCTTGATCAGCATGCCTGGGTCTATGCCGGCCTGACAACCCTGGTCGGCTCGCTTGTCGGCGTCAAGCAGTATACCTTGGCCGAAATAAACGGGATCGGCACTGAGGCCGACAAGCCGCTGGCGATCACCGTGCCCACCATCATGAACGTCCGCTCGGGACCGGGCACCGAATACGAAGTCGTTACGACCGTGCCGCAGGGAACGCAGGCGGAAATCATCGGCATCGGCCCGCAGAACCAGTGGTACTACGTTGAGTTAAGCACTCTGGACGATCCCGCCTGGATCTTCCAGGACCTGACGACATTGATCGGTTCGCTGGCGGGAGTCAGGCAGATCGCCTCATGGCAGGTCGGGCAACCAAGTACCGATTCGGAAGTCGACCGTCCGCTGGCCGTCACCTACCCGTCGCTTGTAAACGTGCGCGAAGGGCCGGGCGACGAATACGGCGTCCTGATTGCCATAGGCCAGGGCACGCGCGTTAGAATCTACGGCGTCGACCCGGACGAAGACTGGTACCTGATCGAAGTGGACGGCCTGGACCAGTTGGGCTGGATTTCCGAAAACCTGACCGTTCTGGTTGGCGACCTGGATGGAGTCAAGCGAATCACCGCCGAAGAGATTGCCATGCTTCCCGTTGCGATCGCGCAGACAGCCGTCCTCAACGTGCGCTCGGGGCCTAGCACAAGCCACGGCGTCGTCACCACCTTGTCACAGGGAACCTGGTCCGAAATCCTCGGCGTCGACACCCAATCCCAGTGGTTCAAGATCAAAGTGGATGGCATTACCGGCCAGGCCTGGGTACTCCGAGACCTCACCCGTCTCGCCGGTTCGCTCTCCGGCGTCGAGCAGATCGCGGCGGATACGAACCCCCCGCCGACAACGGCCGCGTCGTCGCCGCCCGCGTCGCCGCCGCCAGCGCCGCCGCCCTCCCAGCCACCGCCGACCGCCGTAAGTTCGATAACAATTGAACTGACGCTGCCGTCGGACGGCCGCATCAATCTCGCAGTCAACTGGACCGACGCCGGCGCGTGTGCCCAGGTCTACAAACTCTATTACAGGTCCAACACCGATTCGCCAACCTATTTCTCACTGGAGACAGCGGTCACCTCCTCCACCGCAAGCTCCAAGAACCTCAGCTTCCAAACACTGCCCGCCAACAGCTTCATCTCCGCCTGGTGTGGGTCGAGCAGTGCAGGACGGCAGGTCGCAGAAGTTCAGGTCGACGCGACTTCGGCCGGCACCTACAGTTCCTTGCCCTATCATCCGTCATCTGATGCGGTTGCCGCCGCGCCGTCCAACTGATGCCATACCAATGAGCGCAAGTTCCCGCTGAACACCAACCACCGTTCCCAATTTCAAGTCGGCCTGCTGCCAGCACATTCCAGAGCCTCTCTGTCTCCGCGACAGCGGAGGCTCTGCACTTTCGCGCCACGCCTCCGTATTCGAGCGGCGGGCTGATTTTCTGACCGCATCACATCTTCATGTATAATGGCGCCGAATGGAAGCACGGCGGTCAATCGTAAGATAGACTTTCAGGAGCAAGAACAGGCAGGATGATCCAGGTACGCGATCTCTCCAAGTCGTATGGCCCTATCGAGGCCTTGCGCGCCCTTACATTTGAAATCGGGGATGGCGAAATCGTCGGTCTGCTTGGCCCCAACGGCGCCGGAAAGACCACTCTGATCAAGACGCTGACCGGCTACCTGGAGCCGGATGAGGGCGATGTCCGGATCGACGGGCTTGATGTCAGTGCACACCTCCTGCGCGTGCAGGCCGGAATCGGCTATCTTCCCGAAAACACGCCCCTCTATCCCGAACTCACCGTGCAAGCCTATCTGAAGCTGATGGCCGATCTGCATCTCGTGCCGCCGTCAACGCAGGCCGCGCAGATCGCCGAGGCCGCCATCGCAACCGGGCTGACCGCACGCCTCACGCAGCCCATTGGCGAACTCAGCAAGGGCTTCCGGCAGCGCGTAGGGCTGGCACAGGCGATCCTGCACAAGCCGCGTCTGTTAATTCTGGACGAACCGACGATTGGCCTCGATCCCACGCAGATCGTAGAAATCCGAGACCTGATCAAGAGGCTCTCCCAACAAAGCACGATTCTCTTCTCAACCCACATCCTTTCCGAGGTCGAGACACTGTGCGACCGGGTCATTATCCTGA
>JAKZUY010000227.1:0-14521 GCA_047516345.1 Dehalococcoidia bacterium
GATTTGAGTTAGGTCGCGTGGCACCTCGACGGCCTGTTTTTTGGACAAGGACTTGAGATTCCTCGCTCCGCTCGGAACGAACGTCGAGGGGGTACGTACGTTTCCGTTTAGGCGAGAAAATGACATTCGAATTGGCGGAAATACGTACATTTCAGTGTGTACAAGCCCCAGACGGAGCGTTCGTATCTGGCGACAAGAAAAAGAGCCTCCTGGCCGCCGCGGGTTTGTTACGCCCACATCGACCGGGAGGCCCTGTCCCCCATACCGGATTGCCTACGTGCCGCCATTGGCCGTCGGCGGTTGTTGCTAGGCCGCGATGACCTTCAGCTTGCGCGTCTTTGTCGACTCCTGGAAGGGCAAGGTCACCGTCAGCACGCCGTCCTTGTAGTTGGATTCAGCCTTGGCGTGATCGACTGTGCCGGGAAGCCTGAGCGCCCTGTAGAAGGACCCAGTTCGCCTTTCACTCAGAAGGACGCCGTCTCGCCTCGCTTCCGAGTCGGCCGGGATCTGCGCCCTGATCTCAAGGCCGTTTTCTCCGACCGTCACGTCGATCTGTTCGGAGTCGACGCCTGGCAAAGACGCCTTGACGATGAACGAGTCATCGTCCCTGGCCACATCCAGCGGTACGGACCAGTGTCTGTCGGTGTGGCCGTTCCGCGGCTCTGCACTCGGCGCTCGGTTTATCAGTTCATTAATGCGCCTGAAGTCGGCAAAAGGGCTCCAATATACGATAGTCATGTCTTTCTCCTCTAAATTCAAATTCAAACCCGATAATTGATCGTCGAGCCGGGCGATCCGCCTTGACTCTGACACGAGTAATGATAAGTATCTGATAACTAGCTTGTCAAGTAAAGTGACTGGCAACCTGTTAGCATAGTTGCTGATAGACGGCCCCTTACGGCCCCTTAAGGAAAAGTGCCAGCCGGAGAACGGATTTGGACGCCAATTACTACGACGTGCTCGAACTGCCCCGGAACGCCTCCGGCAAAGATGTGCGTGACGCGTATCGGAAGCTGGCCCGCAAGCTGCATCCGGACGTCAACCCCGAAGATCCGGCCGCGGCGGAGCGGTTCAAGCGGGTAAATGAGGCCTACGAGGTCCTCTCGGACGACCAAACCCGCAAGAACTACGACCAATACGGCGAAAACTGGCGGCATGCGGATGACCTGAGGCGCGCCGGGGTTGGTCACCGCTCTCGAGTGCATGGCTCCAGTGACTTCGACTTCGGAGGATACCGTGGTCAATCCGGTTCGATTTTCGACCTCTTTGGCGGAGGATTCGGGCGGGCCGGGCAGACGCGGAGTACCCCGTCTGGCCCGCGGGTGATTGAGACAACCGCGGAAATAGCGCTGCAAGAGGCGTATCGCGGAACCGCCCGTCGGCTGAAGCTCGGCGCCGGTGTCGAATCACAACGTGAATATGACGTCGACATCCCTGTTGGAATCCGGGACGGCGTCAAAATCCGCATAAAGCCGCATTCCGACTTCGAACTGCTGATCACTGTGAAGGTCCGGCAAGACCCTCGTTTTGAACGTAGGGGCGACAACCTTCGCGTCAAAGTCCCGGTGCCGCTGCTGGACGCGGTCCTTGGCGGAGAGGTCGAGGTCCCGACTATGTCCGGCGAGGTGGCGTTAACGATTCCGCCCGGCACGCAAAACGGAACTGCGCTGCGAATTCGCGGCAAGGGAATGCCCAAGTCCGAGTCGGGCACGTCATTTGGCGACATCGTGGCAGTAGTCGACGTCAGGCTTCCTGAGAAGCTGTCGATGGAAGAACAGGAACTGTATACACAACTCCGGCAAGTTGGATCGGTGACGGCTCGGACGACGGGAGAGGGCAAATGACAATCGGCAGAGACGAGCCCGTGTACGCCATCGGCGTGGTGGCCCGGATGATCGGAATTCATCAGCAGACGCTGCGGAACTACGAACGATGGGGCTTGGTCATCCCCGGCCGCAGCCGTGGCCGCGTTCGAATGTACTCACAGATAGACGTCGAGCGGATCATGCAGATAACGGAGTGGAAGAACAATCTGGGCCTGAACCTGGCGGGAGTCGAGGTGATGACGAAGCTACTCGAACGAATCGGCAAACTAGAACAACAGGTAACTGATTTGACCGTAGAGATGATCCGGATGCGAGACAGCGGACGGACACTCCCGGGACGCGGCGGACAGGACTGATTAAGGCAAGGGAATCACAATAGGGCGACCTACCCGAAAGGCGGAAGGAAATCGGCCATGGTTCTTAGACAAGAAGACTTCACCGAACAAGCACAAGCGGCGCTCGGCTCGTCGCAAGACCTCGTGATGCAGATGCGGCACTCGCAATGGGACGTTGAGCACCTTCTACTGGGTCTGCTTGATGTTTCGGACGGCTTGCCCGCCCGCCTGTTGGAAAAGCTCGGCGTGAGTCCTGCCGAAATCGCTGCCGAAATACGATCGGGTCTCGGCAGCGCGCCAAAGCTGAGCCACCAACAATCGACGACGAGCCAGATATTCGCAACGCCGAGGGTGCGGGCCGTCATCGATGGCGCGCGGGAAGAGTCGAAGCGCCTGAAAGACGAGTTCATCAGCACAGAGCACCTCCTCCTCGCTCTTGCACAGGATGGCATTGGCGGCAGCGTCGCCAGGGCGTTCGAGAAGCGCAACATCACCAAGGAGCGCATTTATCAGGCGTTGCTCGACGTGCGAGGTTCTCAGCGCGTGACCGATCAGAGGGCCGAAAGCAAGTATCAGGCCCTTGCGAAGTACAGCGTCGATTTGACCGGACTGGCTCGCAAAGGGCGGCTCGATC
Organism: Dehalococcoidia bacterium; assembly: GCA_047516345.1. GTDB lineage: Bacteria > Chloroflexota > Dehalococcoidia > Lucifugimonadales > Lucifugimonadaceae. The sequence goes on from JAKZUY010000227.1 coordinate 2,796, forward strand.
CGGTCGTGGGCCGCGACGCGGAGATTAGGCGGGTGATGCAGACGCTCAGCCGGAGAACCAAGAACAACCCCGTGCTGATCGGGGATGCGGGAGTCGGCAAGACCGCAATCGTGGAGGGACTGGCGCAACGCATCTACAACGGCGACGTGCCTGAAAGCCTGAAGGGGAGGACGGTCATAGCGCTCGACATGGGTTCGCTGATAGCCGGCGCAAAGTTCCGCGGCGAGTTCGAAGAGCGCCTCAAGGCCGTCATTGATGAGATAAAGGACGCCGCCGGCGAAATAGTCCTGTTTATCGACGAGATTCACACTGTGGTAGGCGCAGGGGCAGGCGGGGACGGCGCCCTCGATGCGTCAAACATGATGAAACCGGCGTTGGCTCGCGGAGAGATGCAAACGATCGGCGCGACGACACCTGACGAGTACCGCAAGCGTATCGAGGCCGACAAAGCCCTCGAACGCCGCTTCTCGCCGATCTGGGTTGAAGAGCCGTCGATTGACGACACGGTTCAGATGCTACGGAATCTCAGACCGAGGTACGAAAAGCACCATGGCATCAAGATCGACGATCAGGCGCTCGAATCGGCGGCCTTGCTTGGCGCCCGGTACATTTCAGACCGGATGCTGCCCGACAAAGCCGTCGACCTCATCGACGAGGCTGCCGCGAGGCTGCGTATAGAGAACGAGAGTTTCCCAGCCGAGCTCAAGGAAGAGGAGGCCCGGATTCAGCGCCTCGCAGAAGAAGAAAGTTCGGCGTCTGAGCGAGGCGATTACGAGGCTGCCGCGGGCCATAGGTCGGAGCGTCTGAGGTCGTCCCAGAAGTTCGACCAGGCAAAGGCCGCGTGGATGGCAAATCACAAGGTCGGCGACACAGTCGACCATGAACTTATCGCGGAACTGATCAGCGAGCGTACAGGCATCCCCGTTGCGCGGTTTGTCGAGGGCGAGGCGGAAAGGCTGCTCCACCTTGAGGACAGGCTTCACAGGCGCGTGATCGGTCAGGAATCGGCGGTCACCGCGTTGTCGGACGCTATTCGCCGCGCCAGAGCGGGGTTGAAGGACCCAAAGCGGCCTATCGGCAGCTTCATTTTTCTGGGTCCCACTGGAGTCGGCAAGACGGAACTCGCGAGGGCTCTTGCCGAGTACCTGTTTGACGACGAGGAGAACATGGTGAGGGTCGACATGTCGGAGTACCAGGAGCGGCACGCCGTTTCGAGGCTAATCGGCGCTCCCCCGGGCTACGTCGGGTTCGACGATGGCGGGCAACTCACGGAGTCGATCAGGCGCAGGCCGTTCAGCGTGATCCTGTTTGACGAGATCGAGAAGGCTCACCCAGACGTGTTCAACACGCTTCTTCAGGTGCTTGATGATGGCCGGTTGACGGACGGGCAGGGCAGGACTGTCGACTTCCGGAACACAGTGATCATCATGACCAGCAATCTTGGGACCGAGGGCGTTTCGGAGGAGGCTCTGGGATTCCAGGGAGCGCGGAATGACAGCGATAAAAATCAACGACTCAGGTCGTCTATCGGCTCCTCGCTCAAGAGGGCTTTTCGTCCAGAATTCCTGAACCGGATTGACGACATAATCGTCTTCGATCCGTTGACGAGGGATGACATCCTGTTGATCGTCGACAAAATGACCGCGTTGGTCCGGGAGCGGGTCCGCGAACTGGATGTCGACATTGAATTGACGATGGCCGCCCGGCGGTGGCTTGCCGAAGAGGGGTTCGACAAGATGTACGGGGCCCGGCCGCTTGCGCGGGCGATCCAGCGTCACCTTGAGAATCCACTGTCGAAGCGGATTTTGTCAGGCGACTTCGGCCCGGGATCGAAAATTGTCGTGGACGTTGAAAATGACCGGCTGACCTTTGCGGAGAGCGGGATTCCTATGCTGTCGGTTACATGATCCGGCGCCGGTTCGGACCTCTCGCGGGCTAGGCCGCGCATCAAGTTCCGACCAAGACATATCCACCTTCGCCGCGACCCGGGGGATGGTCGTGATGGGCGTGGCCGGATAGTGAGGCGACGCCGCGACGTATGACGCGATCATCCGTCGGCCTGATCCGCCCCCGCGCCGTCTTGCGACGCTCCCCGGCCGTGGTGAAGGCGAGCGTGTGAAATTCCCTTCTCCGGCATTCAATCTGGCCGTCCTCGTACTAGTGCCTTCTTGTAAGGCGGAAGGCATCCCTGAATAATCGCTAGATGCCATCGGATCAGGACGGGGGAACTCAGACGGACGGACAGTCGCCGTCTGGTCCCGCAACATCACCTCGTCCTTCGAACGCCCTTGCCGAGTGGGCGTCGGCGCATCCGAAAGCATTCAGCGTCGGAATTTGGTCGGTCGTCGGGGCCTCGATTGCGTTCGGAACGTTCATGTGGGCAACCGGCCGGCTTGAACTTCAGAACGTGGGCTACGCCGGCGTACTTGCGGTCAACTTAATAGGATCGGCGTCGGTGATAGTGCCAGTGCCGGGCCTTGCCGTCGTGTGCGGCGCAGGCGCGGGCGACGTCGGTCTCAACCCGGTGTTGCTTGGTCTCGCCGGAGGATTTGGGTCCACGATTGGCGAACTGACCGGATACCTTGCCGGTTACGGGGGGAACACGCTAGTTCAGCGGTCGAAGCACTACGACCGATTCAGGCAGTTGGTGATCACCAAAGGAGGCCTGGCCCTGTTCGTCCTGTCCGTCATCCCGAACCCCTTATTCGACATCGCAGGTATTGCCGCCGGTTCGCTCGGCTATCCGCTCAAGCGATTTCTGCTCTACGTGCTGGCTGGGAAGGTGATCAAGTTCGTGGTGGTAGCTTACGCGTGCAGGCAGGGCATCGACTGGATAATCAGATTGACTTGAAGTCGCGGCCGGGATCCTGGCTCTGCCGAAACCGCGCCCCTGGACGAGCCCGCCGATTGATTTGGCGGCCATAGACGGCCGCCCGGGTCCGGGACATTCGTAAGGGTGCGCCCAGGTTTGCGGCATCCTGAGTGCGAAAATGACGGGATGCGCGAACGACCCGGCTCGGGGCCCGTTACTTCCCTGCTTTGCAGCGCAATACAAACCTGGCGCAATGACTCGTGACTGAAATCAGCGACGAACGGCAGCCGAATCCCTCAGGGGAGTGGCTGAACCAACACCGCGACCTTGTGTTCAGGGTGGCGATACTGGCCGTCGTCCTTGCGTTCGTGATTGCAGGCCTGGTCGCCTGGCTTCTCGGCCAGTTCGAACTGAAGTCGGTCGGCTTTGCCGGGGTATGGCTATTCAGCTTCATCAGTTCCGCTTCTATCGTGGTTCCGGTGCCGGGTCTCGCCGCGGTGTGTCTCGCTGCAACGCCGGAGATTGGGTTGAATCCGATCGCAGTCGGCGTAGTGGCCGGCTCGGCAGAGGCCCTGGGCGAAATGACCGGCTACATGGCAGGAGTTACCGGCCGCAGCTTTGTGGAACGCCACAAGTGGTATCCGCGTATTCAGGAGTGGATGCGCCGCTACGGGATCGTGTTTCTCTTCGCGATGTCGGTCGTTCCGAACCCCGCGTTTGACGTAGTCGGTATCGCGGCCGGCAGCATCGCGTACCCTGTGCGCAGGTTCATTGCGATCCTGTTTGTTGCGAAGTCGATCAAGTCGATCGGCGTCGCGTACGCTTGCTACTACGGATTTGTCTACGGGGTCCCTGTTGTAGGAAGCCTTTTCAATGGCTGACACACAATTGAATTCACGATCACTGGGCGTGATCATCGTTGCCGCCGGGTCGAGTACCCGCATGGGCGGGGGCGATAAACAATTCGCCGACCTGAACGGCGCCCCCGTGCTTGGCTACAGCCTCAAGCTATTCGCACGGAGCAAACACGTCGCGGGAATCGCACTCGTTCTTTCGGCGGAAAATCTGGAGCGCGGACGAAACCTTGTGTCTGACATGGGCCTCGACAACCTCGTGATCTGCACTCAGGGCGGCGACAGGCGACAGGATTCGGCCCGCATCGGTTTAAGTACGCTCATGTCTTCGGCCGCCACCACGGAGTTCGTAGCGGTTCACGACGGAGCACGCCCGTTCGTAGATGAAACGATGATCGAGCGCGGGCTTGGAGCTGCCCGAGTCATCGGGGCTGCGGCAGCAGGCGTGCCGGTAAAAGACACGATCAAGGCCTGCGGGCCGAATCGCGTCGTGACGAACACGCTCGACAGGCGCGGGCTGTGGGCGATACAGACACCACAGATTTTTCGCGCCGACGTTCTGTCCGCAGCGTACGAAACAGTCACCGCCGACGTCACCGATGACGCAGCGATGGTCGAGCTCGGCGGCGGCCTGGTCGCGATATTCGACGGCCACCCCGAGAACATCAAGATCACGACGCCGGACGACCTGCTCTTCGCCAGGCTTATTGCGAACCGCGGGAAGAGTGGGGGACCGCCTGTTGGCGAGCAGCGTTGGGGTACGGGGTTCGACGGCCACCGGCTCGCCGCCGGCGGGCCGCTGCGGCTGGGAGGGGTGGATGTTCCGTTCGACCAACACCTTGAGGGTCACTCCGACGGGGACGTTTTGCTGCACGCCATATCCAGCAGTATTTTGGGGGCGGCGTCACTGGGCGATCTGGGTTCACACTTCCCGTCTTCCGATCGACAATTGGCAGGGATCGACAGCGGGGTTATTGTGTCGAAGTGTGTCGAGATGGCCATTGCGGGCGGATGGGCCGTGACGCATCTCGATGCTACAATCGTGGCCGAACGTCCCAAATTGGCCGGCCACCTGCGCGACATGGCAATACAGATAGCCAAATCCGCCAACATCCCGTTGACGTCCGTGAACATAAAGGTGACCTCTACCGATGGCGTAGGCGCGACGGGCGCAGGGGAGGGCATCGCCGCACAGGCTATCGTCACCCTCTCCCGGCTCGCGTACTAAACAGCACACCGCCCCGCCGTTTACCGAATGCGTCTTTACAACTCACTCACGCGAATCAAAGAAGACCTCGGCCCAGTCGACCGCGAGGTAGGCCTTTACGTCTGCGGAGTCACGGTTTACGACAGGCCACACATCGGCCATGCGCTCAGCACGACCGTTTTTGAGGTTCTGCATCGATACCTGGAATACCGGGGATTCAAAGTGAAGCGCGTTCAGAACTTCACGGACGTCGACGACAAGATAATCGCCCGCGCCAACAGGGAAGGGGTCGCTCCGTCCGAGGTGGCCGAGAAGTACACGGCCGCGTTCTTCGACGAACTCGACGGCCTGAACGTCCGGCGGGCAGACCTGTACCCCAAAGCGACTGAGCACATACCGGAGATCATCGACATGATTTCCACTTTGGTAGACACCGGCGCGGCGTACGAAAGTCATGGCTCGGTGTATTTCAGCGTGAGCGCAGATGACGATTACGGCAAGTTGACCCGTCGTTCCGTCGAACAGATGCTTGAAGGCACCCGGGCCGAGGTGGGTATAGGCAAACGGGCGCCGGCCGACTTTGCCCTGTGGAAGGCTGCCAGGCCGGATGAACCGTCGTGGGACAGTCCGTGGGGAGCGGGCAGGCCTGGGTGGCACATCGAGTGCAGCGCGATGGCGCGCAAGCACCTCGGCGACTCAATCGACATTCACGGCGGCGGCCTGGACCTTATTTTCCCGCACCATGAAAACGAACTCGCCCAGAGCGAGACCGCCACGGGCGTGGAGCCGTTCGCAAGGATCTGGATGCACAACGGATTGCTCCAGCTGTCCGACGAGAAGATGAGCAAGTCCATCGGCAACATCATCTTCGTTGGCGATGCCCTGAAGCGATTTTCTCCCGATACGCTGCGACTATGGATGTTGAGCAGTCACTATCGGGCCCCGCTCCGATACGAAGAGCGTGCCATCGACGAAAAAGAGAGGGCGATCCGGCGGCTGCGTTCCGCGATCGAAGCTGAATCGTCCGGGTCGAACGAGTCTTTGGATCCGACGCAGTATGGAGAACGCTTCATTCAGGTCATGGACGACGATCTGAACACGCCGCAGGCGGTCGCCGTCCTGTTTGATCTCGGCAGAGACATATTTCGGGCTCGCGACTCGGGGAAACGTATCGATGACGCCCAGTCGAAGCTGAAAGAGCTTTCCGGGGTTCTCGGCCTGGCCCTCGAAGACGTACCTGACAAGGTTGACGGGCAGTTGTCTGATGAAGAGGTGGAACGCCTCGTCATGATGCGTTCGGAACTGCGGAAGGCCAAGCGGTACGCCGACGCGGACGCCGCACGGGCGAGGCTGGAAGAGAATGGGATTGCCGTGGCGGACGGACCGAACGGGACTACGTGGGTCCGAACCTGACGTGCACCTCAGGCAGGCAATTTCAAGAGTGGTAGTTCACACCGGGATCACGGCGTAACCGAGCCCGGGATTCGGCGTCCTGCCGACTCGATCAACCCAGCCGGACGTTAACGATGGCGATCACTACGAACATACCCGCGAGCACGATCGTGGAGCGAAACATAAGGCGTTCCACACCCCGGCGGGACCGGTACGAACTCTCGGCCTGGCCGAAAAGGCTGGTCCCCGAGCCTCGCACCTGAAGCAGCAATATGGTGACCAGCACGATTGCGACGGTTATTTCGACAAGTTGTATGGCGAATTTGATATCCATAGTTCCGAAGTACTTAGTTTACAGGCTGACGGTCGAACACCGAAGATCCTGGCATTGCCAGGCGCCCCGGCTTTCGTAGTAGATGTCCATCAGGACAGATGCCAGTTTGACCGGATCGTGGTGTCCTCTGAAGCCATCGTTCATCAGGTCGGCCGTGATCAGCCGGGCCGGAAATGCCGCAATGTTGCCGATCTCTACTAGTTCGCTGGAGGGGAAATCGGGACCCAGCGGCTTCATGTTGCTGTTGGCCACCACGTAGTCGATGGCCAGCCCCGGTAGGTGCCTTTCGATCGCTTTCAGGTGGTCTTCCAGAGTGTACCCGTCCGTTTCACCCGGCTGTGTCGCAATGTTGCAGACGTATACAACGGGCTCTTCACTTTCGATCAGCGCACGCGCGATCCCGGGTATGAGGAGGTTGGGAATGAGGCTCGTGTATAAACTGCCGGGCCCGATGACCGTAAGCTCGGCGTCCCGGATGGCGTTCGTGGCGGCGTCAAACGCCTCTGGGCCCGCTGGGGAAATCTGCACGTCCATTATTCGTTTGGGCGATGCGGCTATGTTGGTTTCGCCCAGCACGACCGTCCCGTCGGCCATGTCGGCGGTCAGCCGTACATCCACCAGGGTCGACGGCACGATCCGGCCGGTGACCTTCAAGACCCGGCTGGACTCGCTCACCGCCTGCTCGAAATTCCCGGTGACGCCGGACATGGCGGCGATAAACAGGTTTCCGAACGAATGGCCCGCGAGGCCGTTGCCTTCCGTAAACCTGTATTCAAAGAGCTCCTTCATCAGGGGTTCGGCCTCGGCAAGAGCGACGATGCAGTTGCGGATGTCGCCGGGCGGAGGGATGCCCAGTTCGTGCCGTAGCCTTCCGGAACTGCCGCCGTCGTCGGAAACCGTAACCACGCCCGTGACGTTTGAGGTCACTTCCTTTATGCCGCGGAGGAAAGTCGACAGGCCGGTCCCGCCTCCGATCGCGGCGATCTTCGGCCCTCTGTCCCGACCGCGGCCGCCGGTCGATGCGCCGTTATTCGCCAAGATTCGCTGCATTCATCTGGCTGTAACCATGGCGTCCAGTTTCGACTCCAGAATCCCCGTGACGACCTTCGGGTCGGCCTTGCCCCGGGTGGCCTTCATAACCTCGCCAACGAGGAACCGGACCGCGGTTTTCTTGCCGCCCAGGTAGTCTCGCACCGCGGCGGGGTTGGAACGAATCACTTCGTCGGTGACGGGATCCAGTTCGGACGTGTCACTGACCTGGCGCAAACCCTCCCGTTCAATCACATCGTCCGCGTCGGCGCCATCCCGGTACATCTCCCCGAAAACACGTTTGGCCGACGAGTTATTCAATTCTCGTTTCCAAAAACGCCCGACGAGGACCGCCAGATTCTCGGGCTTGACCCGCGTGTCAAAGACGTTTGTCGTGCCGTCGTTGTTCATGTGGCGCGCCATCTCACCGTTCAGCCAGTTTGCCGTTTCCTTTGCGAATGCCCTCAATTCCCCTCTTGGCATCGCCCCTGCGGAGCGCACCACTTCTTCGAAATAGTCGGCAGTGGTCTTTGAAGAAGTGAGCAGCGCGGCGTCGTATTCCGCCAGCCCCCATGACTGTTGGAAACGGTCTTTTCGGCGGGCCGGCAGCTCAGGTAGGTTGGCCTGTATCTCCTTGACCGTTGCCGAAGGTATTCGGAGCGGCGGCAGATCGGGTTCAGGAAAATACCGGTAGTCGTGCGCATCCTCTTTTGATCTTTGCGACACGGTAACCCCGACTTCGTCGTCCCAGCCGCGGGTTTCTTGTACTATCCGGCCTCCGTCCTGGGCAACCTCGGTCTGCCGGACGATCTCGTACTCCAGCGCACGTGTGACGGCGCGGATGCGGTTCATGTTTTTGATCTCAACCTTGGCGCCCAACTCCGTTGAGCCTGTCGGGCGAATGCTCACGTTTGCGTCGCACCGGAATGAGCCTTCTTCCATGTTTGCGGTGCCCACGTCGAGGTAGCGGATAATCATTTGCAGGTTTGCGATATACGCTTCGACCTGGGCCGTAGTGCGCAGGTCAGGCCGGCTCACCACCTCCATGAGCGGTACTCCGGCGCGATTGACGTCCATCAACGTATGCCCGGCTTCCCCGTTCTGCCCCGGGACGTGTATCAGGCGAGCGACGTCCTCTTCCATATGGACCCGCTCGATCCCTATCTTCGACGGAGGATCGCCCGGCAGGTCCATGTAGCCGTCGTAGCAGATCGGGGCATCGAATTGGGATATCTGGTAGCCCTTCATGAGGTCCGGGTAGGCGTAGTTTTTCCGGTCGAACTTGGTCGTTTCAGCAACCTTGCAGTTCAGGGCCAAGCCTATCTTGATGGCATCTTCAATCGCACGGGAGTTCACTACCGGCAACGTGCCCGGCAACGCCAGGCAGACAGGGCACACGCGGGTATTGGGCGGCGTCATCTGGTAGTCCGCCCCGCACGAGCAAAACATCTTGCTTTGTGTGCGGAGTTGCACGTGAACTTCGAGACCGATTACCGTTTCGTATTGCGTGTCCATGGCTCCTGTGGGGAACTGGTTGATGCCCGTGCCTGTTTCCAATGAGTGACTCAGGCACGAATTGGACTATAACATCGCGAAAATTGTGTTAACCCGTACAGTCCCTGCGAAAATGACGTTGCATTGCCTTCGTCCAATGCGGAAAATCGGCAATCTCAAGTGCAAGGGGACGAGGCAGTAGTGACCGACCGGATTCAGGAATCACGCGGCAGGTAACAGTATGGCCATTCCCAATGTCGACCCGATAGTCGTTGCGCCGACCCCCAATCCACTTCGCCCGGACGACTCAATCGACCACGACGCGCTCGCCCGTAACGTGAATCGCTGGCTTAAGACCCCTCTTTCGGGGTTCGTTGTAGGCAGCGCGGGTGGTGAAGAAACTTTCCTTGGGGACGCCGAACGTGTGGCAGCCGTTAAGACGGTGTCCGAAGCGCACGAGGGCCAACGATTCGTAATCGGTGGAATAGACAACCCGTCTACCACCAACACCTTGCGCCTGGCCGAATCGATGGCGGACGCGGGCGCCGACCTGGTCCGGGTGCGGATTCCGGTGAGCGGAGACGTCATGGCCTACTACCGGGAGGTCGTAGAAAAATGCCCGATCCCCGTAGTCGTGATCCACCAGACATTCAACCGGCGGCCCTACGCGGCCACTCCGGAGCAGATTGGCGACATCTGCGCGATGGACAACGTCTTCGGTTACATCACCGACGCAAATATGCGACTCGAATCGAGAACCCGCCAATTTGTGCCATCTAACAAAAAATTCTGGATATGCAACGGCAGCATATTGCTCCACGGAGCGCTTATCGGGGCCAACGGCGCGTGCATGTTCTTCGGTAATTGGGCACCTGGCCTCGTGAAGGAAATCATGACTTTGGGGATGGCCGGCAATTTCACGGAAGCGCGCAAGATTCAAAATCGTATTCTCGACGCCGACTATATCGGCATGACGTACGGTGTCGCCGCGCTCAAGGCTGGCTTGAATCTGCTGGGTTATGAAGGAACACGACCCAGGAGGCCCAACCCTCCGCTCCCGGAAAGCGAAACGGAACGATTGGCCGCCGCGTTCCGCAAAGCCGGCATTCTCGACTGACACGCCACGGACACAGAGGGAATTCCCTGTTCGCGCCGTTTCGTCAGCCCCGGCGATGACTCTGTTTACGTCGGTTTCCAGGCGTCGCGGCCAATCAACGGGACAAACATGCACTTGCCGTCCCTCTTCACGGTCAGCCCGCGGGATGTACGCGAAACCACGAGCAAGTCCTGATCGGTCCGCCGTCCCACGGGGATGACCATGCGCCCGCCGGGGCCAAGTTGACGGGACAGCGCGGCCGGTACGTTCGGGGCGGCCGCGGCTACGATAATCCGGTCGTAGGGAGCAGCCGAAGGCCAGCCAAGTTCGTCGCCGGCTTGCTCTATGCGGCATTTGTCATAACCGAGTTGGCGTAATCGGGACTTTGCCGCTTCCGTGAGTTCGGGAATTCTCTCGACCGAAACGACGTGTGACGCGAGAAGCGACAGGACGGCAGCCTGGTAACCGGAACCGGCGCCTACCTCGAGGACGTGATGATGGGGTTCGATCTCGAGCAAGTCGATCATTCTCGCCACAAGTGATGGCTGCGAAATAGTCTGGCTTTTGGCAGTGGGCAACGCCGCGTCCCTGTAGGCTTCCAGCCGGAACTGCGGCGGTACGAACATCTCGCGCCGCACCCGTGACATGGCTTCTATGGTCGCTGCCGACACTCCTCGGCGCGTTATCCGGTCTAAAAAGTCGAGTCGCGAGCGTTCCAGACTGGCTTTGTGACTGCCAGCCAATACTCGCGGCGGGCGGATTTTTGCGCCCCCGTCCGTTTCTACCTGCATCGGGCCCATTCACCGGCGGCCCCTGTTTCGCACGCACACATAAGGGGATTCGCAATTACGAAATTCGTTGACACTTATTCAGGCCGTGGCTAGGATTAAAGCTGACCTGGCAGGTCAACAATACATCGTTGATATTTAAGGCGACGCCGCACGAGTGTTAACGACGTTCCTGCAAGGAATTGAATCCAGCCGCAGCCGAAGGTTAATCGCTTGACCACATCGACAAAAACGGTCTCGAGACACTCCGATCTCTCGACTTCAGAGTATCAAGACTATAAATGGGGCTTCGTAACCGACGTCGACACCGACCTTGCGCCGAAGGGTCTGAATGATGACATCGTCAGGCTGATTTCGGCAAAGAAGCGCGAACCCGAATGGTTACTCGAATGGCGTCTGCGCGCCCTTCACTACTGGGAGAACCTCGAACGAAATGAGGGAGACCCCACGTGGGCCAAGATCAGCTACCCTCCGATCGACTACCAGGACAGCTACTACTACGCAGCCCCGCGCGGCCAGGAGGACAGGCCGAAGTCGCTTGAAGAGGCCGATCCTGAGATGCTCGAAGCCTTCGAGAAACTCGGCGTGCCGCTTTACGAACGGGAGAAGCTGGCCGGGGTGGCCGTGGACGCCGTTTTCGACAGCGTCTCCGTCGCTACTACCTACGAGGCTCAACTCAAAGAGCTCGGCATCATTTTCTGCTCGTTCAACGTGGCAGTG
>JAKZUY010000228.1:0-2500 GCA_047516345.1 Dehalococcoidia bacterium
AGCAGGTGCTTTGTGAAACATGCTCTTGAAACCCGACCCTACAATTCGATGATGTTCTTAGGATGCCGGCGAATTCGCGCCGTGTCAGCGGCGACGGATACCGGGCTGTTATCAGCCGGTGGAGGATAGTTCAGCCGTGAGGCTCAGCAATAACATGCTTGCAGGCGCGGGCCTGGGTGCGGTGGTCGGCGTTGCGGCGACGGTCATCTCCCTGTTCAGGATCGATACCGCGCAGACCGGCATCGGAGAGGCGATTGCCGTTGGCCTGCTTATCGGCCTGCCTGTTGCGATGGTCGGTGGCGTCCTCGCCGGTTGGGTGTGGGACTTAATGACCCGTGAGAGAACCTAGACGCCCCGCCGCGTATCGCGTGAACGAACAGAGATTCTCTCTACTTGCGCCCGAGCAGGCGGGAGATTCCGTCCAGTACGGCGCGAACAGGTCCCGATGACCTGATCCGCCAACCCATTCCCCGCCGGGCCAGTGCTCCGCGCCTCGTGCAGGCTACGCAAGTGCAGTAGGGCGGATGGGCCTGCCGTCTGTACGACCTATCGTCCATGATGCTCCTGTGATGAGTGACCAAAAGCGGCGATTCCCCGACTGGGGTCGGGGATGACGGATGGTGCAAAGTGTAAATCAAGCGGAATGGGCCTGTGAGACAAGCTCCGGGGTTTCTCCCTAGATTCGTCTGCGTAGTCGGGCGGTCCCGTCCAGCACGGCGCGAATGGGTCGCGATGACCCTCCGTAGCATAAATTAACCGTCAGGGCGCGGTTTCATGCCGCGCAGACCGCAGGAGGCGGCAGGGTGAAAGTATCCAACGTCAACTCTACCGACATAAGAGCGGCCATCGAGCTTGGCTGCTTGACGATGTCGAATGTGTTCAACGCCGACGACAACGAGATCCCGTTTTTTAAGTCCGAGGTCCTGCCCAATCCGCGGCTCAGTTTCAGCAACATCCACTCTGAGTCCCATGTACCGGGCCGACACCTGAACGCTCTGCTGACAGCGGAAGACACGGCCGGTGTTTCGATTTCGGAAGAGGCGGTCGAAAAACACGCCGCCGCAGCCTTTTTCTCGTACTCCGGTCCCGTACCTCTGCCCATGAACCGCGATCAGGTGGCCGGGCCCATCGTCAACTTCAACGATCACAACGTGCGGGAGGGATTTCACGCCCTTTATGCGCTCGTCCGATACAGAGACTCCGACAGGGCAAGGGAACTGGCCGAATCCAGCATTGAACTCATACTCAACGTGTGGGACCCCGATAAAGGTTGGAACCGAACAAAGCTGGAGTCGGAACTCGGTCTCCGCTGGACCAGAGAAAACACGTTCATCACCGGCGTCGCTCGCGCCATCGGCCCGCTCGTCAAGTACTACAGGGCGACCGGATACGCGAAGGCTCTCGAACTCGCCTCGGTCCTGGCGGAGAAGACCACGTCCGAGTTCTTTTTGCCGGACGGATCGTACGATCGCGGCAAGTTCGGAACTCACACGCACTCCACTACTTGCGTCATGTCCTCGCTGGCCCAGCTCGCCGACCTGACCGGTGACGCCTCGTTGCTGGAACGTGTCAGGGCGTTCAGCGACAACGGGCTTTGGGCCATTCGAGACGAACTCGGTTGGGTGATCGAAAGCAGCGCCGATGACAGCCCGCCTGACTTGGGAGAATGCAACAACACCGGCGACATCATCGAGACAGCGCTCATACTCGGCCGGCACGGCTATTCCCGGTCGTTTCAGGACGCTGAGCGGATACTTCGCGGCCATCTGCTGCCGTCCCAATTGCGGGACACGCATTTCATCCCTCAGCCTGAAAATCCGTCAAACGAAGACGGATTGCGAGACGTAAGGAATCGACATCTCGGAGCGTTCGGGTTTCCCGCTCCGTACGGTCACCACCCGTTGGGAGTCCAGAGGATCAGCTTCAATATGGACATCGTCGGAGGGGCCGTCGGAACCCTCTGCGAAGCGCTGAAAGAGGGCGTGGTACGCGGGGCCGACGGTGTGAGAGTGAACCTGCTTTTGGATCAAGACACGCCCGACGCGCGAGTAGTTGCCGGGGAAGCCGGAAGCGGGATACGCGTAACCATCCGTCACCCAATTCCACTATGGATCAGGTTGCCACTGTGGGCAGACAGAACGAAGTTACGGGTCAGGGGAACGGATGACTATCGGGTGCTGGGCGACTACGTGTTAATAGCTCGACCGGAACCGGGCAAATCCGTTGGGGTCGAGTATCCGGTGAGGAAGCAGGAAATTACCCTGTCCCACCGCACGAGAGACATCAGAGCTGTTCTTCAGGGAGATGCGGTGGTCGCCATGGACAACTTCGGCGCAGGCCTGACGTTTTTCGATTCACCCGACTGACTGTGACACGTTGACTTCGTGGTAGAGGTAACGCGCGCATACGATCTAGCAGGCGGAACAAATGTTCCAATCATGCCGGAGACGGCAGTATCCGCCATTTTGGGGGCAATTTGCTTGCGAAGACCAATTCGTGC
>JAKZUY010000229.1:0-10933 GCA_047516345.1 Dehalococcoidia bacterium
TAACGGGCTTTAATACAAGGTGAGGACCACCTCGATAACCGCGGAGTTGTCCCCCGTTACGTCCGATAGGGTTGGTTGGCATGGACATCGTTTATCGAAACGACTTAGGGTGATATTAGAACGTGTGTTCGGGTTTGTAAATGAGGGATTGGCACCGATTATTGTTGGATTTGGTATGACGTAAAAGGGAGTTGCCGCTTCCGGCGCGCACGACCGGGCCGATGACCGCGATGCGGTCACTCTTGGCCTCATAGTACAACGCGTTCGAAGTATCCATCGTCTGTGTCCAATTGCCCGCGAATGTTGCGGCGACGCTTACGCGCTGGCAAGAACGACCGTGGATTACCTGGCGTTGCTTGAATCAAACAAGACGGCAGCGACCGAACAGTTCCAATGCCGATTCAGAAGTCACCGGAAGCCGGCGGCCGAAAGAGGCGCGGTCTGCAAATGTTGTAGCACCGAGCGGCGGTCGGCCTGCAACCAGTATCGACGACGACACCGAGGCCCGTCAGTCCGTTCAGCGTGATATTCGGTTGGTTCGCTGCTATGACGGTTTGACGGCGGGTGAGTTGGCGACGCCGACGCCAATCATGCTGTCGCGTGTAACAAGCGCGACGAGCTCCTCCTCGCTCATCCGGTCGGTCGCTTCCGGACGCAGAGGGAGGACGATGTACCGGAGGTCGGCGGTGCTGTCGACGACCCGGACCTCGACGTCGTTGCCCACCTCGAGGCCGAACTCGCGCATCACGCCCCGAGGATCGATGGCCGCCCTCGACCGATAGGCGAAGCTCTTGTACCAGTCGGGCGGCAGCCCGAGCAGGGAGGTTGGATAGCAGGAACACAGGGTGCAAACGACCAGGTGGTGCAACTTATCGGTGTTTTCGAGTACCGCCAGCCTGGATCCGCCTACGAGCGGGTATCCCAGCTCCGCCAGGGCGCACTCCGGCTCTTCGAGCAGGCGACGCCTGAAGGTCGAGTCGACCCATGCGCGGGCCACAACCCTGGCGCCGTCGACTGGTGACCTTGCCTCTACCACGTCGATGAGGCGGCGGACGTCGTTCCGGTCGATCACTCCCTTCTCTACGAGGAGATCCTCCATAGCGAGCAGGCGTCTGGCGCGGTCGCTCAGTTCGATATCCTCCTCCATCCCCGAGTGGTCGTGGTCCTCGTGGTCCTCGTCATGGTGATGCTCATCTGCGCTCATGTTTCTACTCCGCGTCAGGCCGGCTCGTCAGGCTGGCGCCAGCCATTGCTCGAAAATGTCGATAAGCAGGCTGTCTCCTGCCCGGCCTCTGTATTGCTCTCCCCACAGATCACTCATGTCGAATTTGACCCGGTAGAGAGCCCGCTCGGGGCGCCCGCTCCCGCCGTAGGCCCTCGACTCTGGGTCGGGGAAGATTCCGCACCGAGCCTGTACCCGGCCCACCATGCCTTTGACGTAGCTGGGAGTCCTGTGGTGGGTGTCGACCACGATCGGCAGGACGCTGATCCGGTCTCCGGGGCGAAACCGCGCCATGTCAGCCCCATCTCTCCCGGAGAGCGGCCGCGCGGTCGCAGATCTCCTCCGATGTGAGTAGTCCCTTCTCGACCAGGAGAAGCTCCAGGGAAGCCGACCAACGCTCGTAGTAGGTCAGGCTCTCGTACTCAAGAGCCGGGATCGACTCAATGCCCCGTCGTAGTTCGTCGGTGTTTATCAACCGCTTCTCTCTCAGCACTCCGACAAGCGCGTTGGTACGGCGCTCCCAGTCCATCAGGGTGTGCTCCGACCGGTCGATAGGTTCGTCGCGGGGCCGCCCGCCCATGTCGTGTACTGCGCTCACGATTCAACTCCGTTAACTACCGACGGCCGCGCCGGACAGTGTCACGCCAATTATGCGCCCACCGATTGCCCGGCATTACAACGGGTCCGAGATGTCGATCGTCTGCGTCCAATTGCCCGCGGATGAGTTACTGCCACTTTAGAACGGAGGAGCAATGAGTGAAACTGGTTTGCGAGGGATGTGACTGATCGATTGAGAGAGATCGATTATGGCGCGCGGCGGCGGTGCGAGTTCCAGTCACTTTGACGGCAATAGTACCTGTGAGACCTGGGCAACGACGAAGATGATGGACGCTCACGCCAACCAGATGATCTTGGACGAGAACTGATCCAGGTGTCCGGCCTGAGTAGAAATGCCCGACTCAGGGCCGCCGGCGACATCGGCCGCCGTGACTGTGATTGCCGTAATTGGGTGTGGTCGTTCGACGGATGCCCTTCGTATTCGGTCAGGACTTGAACGGCCTTTAAAACCAACGTGTTTGACCTGCCTGACAAAAGGATCGGCCCCTAATCTTCTTGTTGCGAGGGTGGCCCAACCGGGTTGAGCTCCCAATACCACTCAATGCCTTCGTTCTTTGGAGTCCGGAGCACCGAACGGTTCTTGACGACGCGGACCGCGTACGAAATCAAGTCGTCTGCGCAGGCCTCGCAGTAGCCATAGGTATCGATGAGGCGGTTGTAGACGGCGGTGCGTAACCGCCGCCACTCGACTCGCTGGTGAGCGGACCGGGGGCGGGTAAGCGTACGATCAATGGTCCGGCGATCCGTGAATAGCCTGGCCTCGATGGCGGATTTCAGCCGGTCCTCCGAGGTATGGTCGTATGGGATGCCCCGTGACTTCAGATTCGCGAAGTACCGGTGTATCTCGCGCCGGAATTCCGACCTGCTATTGTCGGGTATGCCTGCCTGCTTCTCTATGTCTCGCATGTCGCGTTCTGTGCCAGGGTGGCCAGTGGAGAAGGCCTCCACGTTCCTCAGGTAGTCGTCGAGGAGGTCTTTTGCGCTTGCCTCAAACCCTTCCTTGTAGGCCCGTTGGATGTCGCGCACGGCCCGGTTTCCGTACTCGCGGACGGAGCTCCTAATGAAGCCCAGGTACTTCGTCCGGCTCTCGGAGTCCAGATTGACATTTTCCTTTAGCCCGTTCCAGAGCACGTCCAGCGCTTTCAGTGGCGACAGACAGGCAATGGACGGATCGCCCACCGCCGCGCTCAGCCGGTTCATGACGTAACGCGGTGACAAGCCTTTCATTCCTTCGTCGGGATGGTGTCGTCTCATCTCGCTTACGTCGTCCGTCGAAACATGTTGCAGGATCTGTCCGTCATACACTCGCAGCTTACCCAGAAGAGTCATTCCCTTCCCAGCTGAGGGTTCCAGGCGGGAGAGCACGGCAAAAGCGCTCACGGTCGAAAGGGTGAGCGGCGCGATGTGGGTCTTCTGAGACATGCTCTCGGACAGCATCTTCTGGTATATCCTGGTCTCGTCCTGGACCCTGACGTTGTACGGTATCTGGATAGCGATGAGCCGGTCCTTGAGAGCCTCCGAACTCTCATCTTCCATGAAGTTGTCGAAGTCACCCACGTTGGAGAGGCCTATGACAACCTCATCGACATAAACGGATCCGAAGCGCTCCATTTTTAGTAGTTGCTCCTGTGCGAGCCCCAGGAGACTAGCAAGTAGATGCCGGTCCGCCTTGAAAATCTCTCCGAATTCGACGAGTCCCCGGTTCGCCACGTTCAACTCGCCATCCATTCTGAATGCCTTGCCGGCGACCTCAATCCGGTCGCCTTCCAGCTGGCTGTTGTCGATACTGCCGATCAGTAATGAGGCGTCCGACGGATTGGGATTCGTGGCGACGTAGAATCCGATACCCATGGCCTCTTGCTCGGAATAGACGAAGCGGAACACCGGCATCTCGCCGACCCGGCCCTGATACTTCGATCGCAGGACGTATCGGCATCGAGGGCATAAGTCCCCCTCGACGTATATGCCAAACTCCTCCATCAGCCTTTGTCGCGCACCGCGCGGGATCAGGTGGAGGGGCTCTTCCTGCATAGGGCACCCCTTGATCCCATAAGTGGCGCCGGCGTCGGTCCGGGTGTACCGCTCAATGGCACTCTTGAGCAGGGCCACGATGGTCGACTTGCCGCTCGCAGGCGGTCCGATGAGCAGGAGTATCCGCTTTCGTATCTCAAGCCTGCTGGCGCCCGAGGCGAAGTATTGGACCAGCCGCTCCAGCTGGTCCTCCAAGCCGAATAGCTCATCGTCGAAGAGCTTGTAGACCGGCGCTCCGCCGGGCGACTCATCAATGCCCGCGTCAGCAATTGAATCGTAGATGAGCCTATGCGAGAGGCGCGAAATCGCGGGGTTGTCGATTACTAACTCAAGATAGTCGGCGAAGGTCCCTTCCCACGAATATTGGGCAGTAGCTCGTTCGCTCTCGGCGAGGATGGCCTTTATCGAAGGTTTCTTGAACATGCTCCGCTCAGTAGGCCGCCACGCCCCGGGCTTCTACGCAGTCCGGGGCGTGGTGGAGGGTGTTCGGGTGGGTCTTGAGGACCCGCTGCCGGGGTTTAGCTCAAATCAGCGACACGCCGACAACCGTCGTCCCTATGATGACTCCCACGATGAACACGACGATGGAGCCCACGAGATTGAACCATCCGGCAACCGGTCTAAGGCCGCTAAACGGAACGCCGAGATAGGCAAACATCGTGCCACCAACCACAGACAGCAGCAAAGAGGCCGTTGTCAGGCTGAGGACGGCGTCTTCGCCGTAAGGCGCAAGCAGGGTGCCTGCAAAGAAGAACAGGGCGACAAGGCTGACCGCGGCCGCGATAGAACCGGAAAAGCCAATTGCCCGCTCGTCAAATTCCCAGATCATCTGGGCCGCGACTCCGATCGCGTACACAGCCCAGATTATGATGAGAGTCTTCATCATAGTGGTCTCGGCCAGACCGGAGGCTATTGAGTAGGCTTTGTTGCCGGCGTCCCCGCCAGCATCCATGATCGCTGCCGAGTCTCCCCCTATCAGAAGCATTGGGGCCAACGTAGTCGAAATGAGGGCGGCGAGGCCAAAGGCGCCCACGTAGAATCCCACCGTCCGCCCGTCCGGGTACAACCCAAGGATGTACCATGAGTGGCAGAACAGCGCGCTTGCGATGAGAATAAGTCCTAAGGCTTCCATCTCTCCTCCTAATAAACCCAGACTAGTCCAGGATTTCCTGTTGGCGTGTCCCCGGCGGATGAGGACAGCCCAATCGAGACAGCCACATGATAGGTTCGTCTTTCGACTCTAGTCAATCCCCGGCATCTCAAGGTGACTGTTCAGACTTGAAGAGATGAATTAGGCCCTTGGGTGTTCCGTATCCGGCGAGCCGGTCTCCAGAGTTCAGAAAGCCTGTAAATACCCCAAAAATGAACAGTGACATCTCCAGTTGCTGACGGGGGAAGACTCGATACCGGTCGTTGACATCCCTTGTTGATCTGCTTCGATCGTCATCGCGGTCAGTCGTGGATGTCTTGATGGCGCGCCGAAAAGGGCACGCAAGTGAATGAGCCCTCCACGCCCCTGCCGCAGAATATTCATTTTCATCGATTTCGCTCACTCCAACGCATTCCACAAGCGGCAATCAACTCTTCATGGCTGGACCGGGAGATGACCTGCCGATGCGACCGGGCGATCATTGTTACAGCGCTCGGAGTACGGCCTCCTCGGGCAAATGAAATGCCGGCCACCGGTCGTGGCGCACCAGTTCAATTGGCGTGAGTGACGCCTGTCGCGGGACCTCCGAAAGTTGAGAGACGTAAGCAGAAGGGCAATTGATACTTCCCTCACTCGGCGATGCCAATGACTCTCCCGGCCGGAGGTCATCGGACGGCGAAAGTGTGGCGCCAATGTTTCGGCGATCCATGATCTCATCTGCGTTCCCCGCTCGGGTGGCTCCTCTGAGCCAGACCCTGACGATGACGCCGGACCGTCATCGCAAGACCGCACTGACGGGCGCATGCGAGTCAGCGCCTCGGGACGCTGTCAGCCTTTCTCAGGGCGTCCAGGGCAGGGAAGCCATGTGTGAGGCCAGTTTGGCGCGCGGCAGCGGCATGGTTCCGTAGCCCAATCCACTGAGCTTTGGCCGATTGCGAATGAAGTCACCAGGTTGAGGCTCATTGACATATAAGTTGGAGTATCGCTGGTCTATATAATTGCCACACGTGTATGGGCGCTGTATAGTTGCTCATTACCGTTTCGCGTCTAGCAAAAGCATATACGTCACCAATTCTCTATCAACAGCTCCACTGACTCCACGTATTTCACATCTATCCTGGTACCGTATCTCTGAAGGAAATGTCATACGCAGTCCTCATGCCGTATGAGTTAAATATTTTAGATTATGGAGATATGAAAATTCGGTCCAGACAACCAACCCAGCCGTTGATACTGACCGACGACGAATGCGAGGCGCCGGAACGGTGGACGCGCGGCTCCAAAACGGCGCAGGCGTTTACCCAGCGGACGCGAATCGAGTCGGCATGCGCGGATGGCAGGACCTGACCGCAGACTTGTAAGGTTAAGGTGTCGCAGGCGACGGCTGGGAAACGGGGAAATGTGGGTCTCGGTTTCGGTTAAGTAGGTGCGATTCGACATCCTGGTGGACGGGTAAGGGAATTGCAGACCGCGGCGTGTCGCGAATGACTGAGTCGAGCAGGCTGCAACCCTGACCGGGAGAACCTCACCAACGGACCTTACACACTGGGCATGCGGTCCCCGGCGCAGGGTCCTGGAGTGGACCGGCAACTGTACGACGCAGTAGAACAGGTTCCATATGCAAGGAACAGGACCACAACATGGGACAGGCCACCACCGACCGTGTTTGCTCGCCAGCCGGGTACAGGCGGCGGGGACGGCCACATTCAACACGGTCACGCGTCCCCTGTCGGCACTCTTGAGGCGCAGACCTGCAAGTTCGTTGCTCAGCGCCATCGTCGGCGCCGCCCCATGCAAATCCGCAGGTTTCGCGACACCTTTGACGGCCCTGTACCTGCAGATTTTGGCGTTCGCATTTTCGTGTTATCGTGGGCACAGGCGCCCCCCAACTTGCGGGGTGCTGGTTCGCCCTGGCGGCCAAACAACTACCGGGTTGAGGAGTACGCCAAGGCAGTGGCGAGACAAATGTCGCCACCTAACTGGCGCGCGGACCTCAGAGTGGGGATCCTGGGTCTTTCCCCTGAACCACGTCCGCCGACCAGATACAGGTAACTGCTATTCTCTAGTGTCAACGCACTTTAGAGGTCGGCCTCTAGCCATTATTCTGAATTTGGTTTAAAATATGCTGGTTCGAAGGGAAGCCACTCCCTAGTGGATTCCTTCACCATTTCAGGCGCATTTCTGTCTGGTAAAACGTCTCTGAAAAAGCCCCGTTTTGCTTGACGGTATCAATTCGAGCGGGTAGCTTAATCACTAAGGAGCCGCGTTCATGAACAACTTGTCGAATTTCACAAAAAGTAACTGGAGGCCAGCCGGGGCGATTCGGATATGGTCGGGAGTCGCGGCTCTTGCCGTCCTCTTGGTGTTGGTGCTATTGGTCGCCGCCTGTTCGGGAGATCAGGGTTTGCAGGGTGAGCAAGGCCGAGAAGGCCCTCAGGGCTCTCAAGGCATCCAGGGTTCTGAAGGCCCTCAGGGAGCTACAGGCTCTCAGGGACTCAAGGGCGCGTCCGGCGCGGATGGCACGGATGGCGCCAAGGGCGATAAAGGTGACAAGGGAGCCCAAGGCGCGCAAGGTCCCACTGGCGCTCAGGGCCCAGGCGCAGATGATGGAACAGACGGCGCCCCGGGCCCGCAGGGCGAAACCGGCCCCAGAGGTTTGCAGGGCGACAAGGGCGACAAGGGCGACCCAGGAGGACCGGTAGGACCCGAAGGTCCCCAAGGCGAGGAGGGCCCACGAGGCGACGTCGGCCCGCAGGGACCTCTAGGCGATCAGGGGATACAAGGAACGGCTGGAACCCCGGGTGGGCCGCCAGGGCCATTGGGTCCACAGGGACCCACCGGTCCGCAGGGACCCATAGGCGCCCGAGGCATCAAGGGCGACACGGGACCGCAAGGTCCCCAAGGCGCTCAGGGTGACACCGGCGAACAAGGGCCGACAGGACCAACCGGGCCTCAGGGGCCGCTTGGACAGACAGGACCGCAGGGACCAACCGGGCCTGCAGGCCCGCTCGGACCGACCGGGCCGCAAGGACCAAAGGGTGACGCTGGTGAAGCCGGACCGCAAGGACCGGAAGGAGTTCAGGGACCGCAAGGACCGGAAGGACCGCAAGGAATTGGAGGTCAGCGCGGGCCTGTTGGAGCCGTTGGAACCCAGGGACCGCACGGACCCCAGGGCATACAAGGCGAATCGGGAGTGTCGGCGCTTGAAATCGTCACAGTAGCAAGTCCGGTGGACGGCGATTCCCCCAAGGCAGTCTTGGTGCAATGCGAAACCGCCGGCGATGAACTGTCTGCGATCTCAGGTGGAGCGCGGTTGACAGGTTCGGTGGCGAACATAGCTATAGTCGAAACCCGCCCGGACGGGTTGAGTGGCGAAGTGCCCGGTGGTTGGAGAGCAACAGCTCAGTCCGTCGGAGACAATGCTGGGAGTTGGGGGCTTACCGTCTACGCGGTATGCGCCAGGGTCAACTAACGCCAGAACAGTCCTAAAGCGTAAAAGGGGCCGGCAGTCGTCGGCCCCTTTACTTTTTTGCGACCCTAGAACCGGACCGTCGGCACAGCCCGATCTCGATTCCGACGCGTACGGTGCCTCTACCCACCTTCTTGCTTGGTCGCGCCATCGTGAGCCGATGCAATTCGTAGTTTCGTAGATCTAGATCGTTTGGCGGGGGAGCATGACCATTCGAGCCATTGAGCCCATCCTCTTTCACTGCTGTGTGCGTTCAATCCGAGGGATCTCCGAACCCCTTTCATCGCCCCTTCATCCCCCAGATTCTCCTACTCCCGCACTGGCAGGCAGTTGACAGAGGCAATTGGGGGTTGGGTTAGTGTTACTCAATGAAGCGTTGTTGGCGCCAGAGAGGTCCTGTTGCGAGATCAGGCGGCGCGGCAATCCACCCACTTTTCAAGACGGAAGACGCGCCAGCGTCTGTCGAGGAATGGCGTATCACAGTAGATCCGACCGCGGCAACGGCGTCAGGAACTTCGCAAGCCTGCCGGATCAAGGGACTTCTTGGGACTGACCTATGTACAAATTCCTGATTCTTGCCTTGGCGTCCCTGTTTTTGCTTTCTGCCTGCAGCGACTCCGACGGGCCGTCGCCGACGGCCGAGCCCAGCCCTTCGCCTGCTCCAACAGAACCCCCTGCTGAAGAGAAGGTTTTGACAATCCTCTACTGGCAGGCGCCAACGCTGCCTGGCCCGTATTTATCCTCCGGAACCAAAGATACCGACGCCGGCGCAGTCACCCTGGAACCATTGGCGAAATACGACCCGGATGGCAACCTCGTGCCAGCGCTGGCGGCCCGAATCCCGACGCTGGAAAACGGTGGATTGTCACAGGACCTGATGTCAATTACGTGGAACCTGAATGAAGGCCTGAAGTGGTCGGATGGCAGCGACGTGACGGCCGAGGACATCGTCTTTACATGGCGCTATTGCGTGGACGAAGAAACAGGCTGCACGTCAGAGAGTTCATTTGACGGCATCGCCTCCGTGCAAGCCATCGACAGTCTCACCGTCAAGATCGCCTTCGATGGGCCTACGCCTTATCCGTACCAGGCCTTCGTCGGCGCCGGAACGCCGATCATTAGCCGGACGCAGTTTGCCGACTGCGTCGGCGCAGCCGCCAAGACCTGTGAAGAGCAAAACACGGCCCCGCTGGGTACCGGTCCCTATCGCATCATCGATTTCCAGACCAACGAGGAGGCCATTTACGAACGCAACCCCTTCTACCGGGGGCCGACGCCATATTTCGACCGGGTGTTCTTCAAGGGTGGAGGTGAGGCGATTGACGCGGCCGGCGCCGTCATGGAAAAAGGGGAAGCCGACTACGCATGGAACTTGCAGGTGGAGCCGGAGACCCTCGTCAGGATGGAAGCGGCCGGACTGGGCGAATTGGTCGTCGCGTACTCCAGCCTGGTTGAACGTATCGTCGTCAACCAGACGAATCCGGACCCGGCGTTGGGCGACAACCGCTCCGAGTATCTGGATGGACAGAATCCCCACCCATTTCTGACCTACATGCCGATCCCCCAGGCCATGTCTATGGCCATCGATCGCGGCCTCATATCCGAGCAGCTCTACGGCTTCTCCGCAGAGCCCACCTGCAATGTGATAACGGGCCCTCCGAAGTACGTTTCGACAGCCAACGAAGGGTGCCTCACCCAGGACATCACAGGCGCCAATAAACTGCTGGACGATAGCGGCGTCCTCGACACCGATGGCGATGGCATCCGTGAATACGATGGAGTTCCGTTGCGGATTACGTACCAGACCTCGGTAAATGCGGTCCGGCAAAACACGCAGGCCATGATTCGTGACTGGTGGAGTCAAATAGGGATCGAAACCGAACTGTTGCAACACGACGCCAGCCTCTTTTTCGGCGGCGACCCCGTGGCTGACAAGGATGCGTCGCTTCGCAGGTTCTTCGCCGACGTACAGATGTACGCAAACGGTTCAGGCATAGACCCGCAGCAATACTTGTCCGGCGCCCTCTGCAAACATATCCAGACCCGCGATAACAACTGGGCTTTCGACAACAGCGCCCGATCCTGCGACCCGGAGTACGACGAACTCTTTGCTCAGCTGGAACAGACCCAAATCGGACCGGAGCGGGAGGCGCTGGCAAAGCGGCTTCACGACATCTACGTGCAGAACTATTTCGAGATCCCGCTGGTGGAACGGGGCTTCGTCTCGGCACACCTGAATACGCTGAAGGGTGTCCGGATAAACGGGTGGGATAGCGAGTTGTGGAACATCGCCGAGTGGCGGCGTTAGTGGCAGCATGACCCTGGCGGTTCAAGGCGTTTAGGGTCGGGGCGTCGAAGACGTGAAGTGCGCGATCACCCGTGTCGTTCCGGAACAGGCGCGAAGCCGACATGGGGAACAATGCGACGCGGGTATGCTATTGGA
>JAKZUY010000230.1:0-3339 GCA_047516345.1 Dehalococcoidia bacterium
GTTAGTTCGTACTACGTCAGCCAGCCGGTCGAATTCAGCTTCCATGGAATAGTGGGGGACGTTCGGCCTCGGAAGGCCGTGCCGTCTGGCCACGTTGCCGATGATCCTGTCCACGATGTCCGGCGAGTCGAACAGGCCGTGGATGTAGGTGCCGAGAACCCAGCCGGTATCGCTGACCGCGCCGTCCATTTCAGGCCGGTTCCCGCGGGCAGTGACCTCGAACGGCTGGGTATGGGTCCCGGTCGTGACGCCAGTGTGAATCTCGTACCCCGCGCCTGCCGCGTCCGTCTTTCCTTCGAGTAATCCGGGGCCGGGGCGCAGTTTGAAATCGACCCGACGTGTGCGTTTTTCCGGAGCGAAGGTGGTAGAGGAGTCGATCAGGCCCAGCCCGTCTTCAGCGCCGCCCTCTGCGTTGTCGACGCCGAGCGGGTCTTCAAGGCGGGACCCCAGTATCTGAAAGCCGCCGCAGATGCCGAGGACCGCAGCGCCGTTGTTGGCAGCCGACCTGATCGCATGATCGAGCCCCCGGGACTTCATCCATCGCAGGTCGGCGATGGTGCTCTTCGTCCCCGGCAATATCACGAGATGGGCGCCTGCGAGTTTCTCGGGGGTCGTCACGAATTCGACGTGAATGCCGCAGCGTTCCAGCGGGGCGAAGTCGTCGAAGTTGGACACGCGGGGGAATCGAATCACGGCGGCGCGCATGGCGCCACTTTGGGCCCGGCCCGCGCCGGCGGAGTCTAGTTCGGCTGCGTCCTCGTCCTGGATCTTGAGGTCGGGGATCATCGGGATAACACCGGCAACCGGCACGCCGGTCCGGTCGGCGATCATCTGCGGCAGCGGCGCCAAGACCGCCGGGTCGCCTCTGAATCGGTTGATCAGAATGGCGCGCACCAGTTTCCGTTCTTCGGGCTCGAGTAGTTCTAGAGTGCCGAGCAGCGACCCGAACACCCCGCCCCGGTCGATGTCTCCGACTAACAGGACGGCGGCCCGGGCGTAAAGAGCGACGCGCATGTTGGCGATGTCGCTGTGCCTGAGATTGGGCTCGGCCGGACTGCCCGCGCCTTCGACTATCACTAGGTCGTACTCGCGCCTTAGCCGGTCGAGGGCGCCGGTGACGTGCGGCCAAAGGTCGGTCTTCGTCCGGTAGTAGTCTCGCGCCGACGCGCTGCCGACCGCCTTGCCGTTCAGCACGATCTGCGACCGCCTGTCGCCCTCCGGCTTCAACAGGACCGGGTTCATGTCGGTGGATACCTCGATGCCGGCCGCGGCGGCCTGCACTGCTTGCGCCCGTCCCAGTTCCCCGCCTCCGGGCGTCACCCAGGGGTTATTCGACATGTTCTGGGCCTTGAACGGCGCCACCGAACGGCCGTCCTGGCGAAAAATGCGGCACAAAGCGGCAGTGAGCACGCTCTTGCCAACAGACGACGCCGTACCCTGAACCATCAGGGTCGCGGCCATCGGGCGGTCTTCCTGATTGTTCAACACGGTGTCGCTTTCGTTTCAGCCCCCCGGCTAGTGTCGCGGGAGTTCGAGGTGCGCCGTCTGATTTAGCGATTGGAGGTAGACCATGCCCGGAGTGATGTCCACGATGGTGAGGCTCGCGTTGCTCAACCCGAACTTGCCCATCGCCTCGGTTGGCAGGTCGAGCAGCGCCACTATCAGACCCTTGAGCGCTCCGCCGTGACCGACTACGACTACATCACCATGGGGCGCGGTGAGGTCTGCCTCACGGATGAAGCGCCGGCCTCTCTCCACAACGTCTGCAAGCAGTTCGCCGCCGGGGGCCTGGAACGTCGGGTCACCGGCGAAGTACTTGCCGACCCAACCGGCGTGTTCGTCCTGTAGTTCGGACCACCTCAAACCCTCCCACTCGCCAAGATCGACCTCCCGCAGCGTCGGCGTCCGGCGAAACGGCGTTGCAAGCGCCTCGGCGGTTTGCACACACCGCGCGAGGTCGCTGGACCATATGCCCGTCGGGTTGAATCGCCGGTTGACGTGTTCGGCAGCCATCGCTGCCTGTGCCCTCCCACGCGCGTTCAGCGACCTGTCGCTCGTGCCCTGAATGCGCTCCTCGACATTCCAGTCCGTTTCGCCGTGTCTGATAAGTATTACTCTGCCGATCTCATTCTCTCCTTGGTGTGCAGGCCCGTTAGTGTCTTAGCGCCCTTTGGCAATTATCAACCCTGCGGCGATGCCGACTGCCACGAGGGCCGCGCCAGCGAATAAACGGTTGGCCCTGCGGATGTCGCGGGCCGACGGCCGTGCGCCTTTCGGCCCCAGTCTGTAGTGGCCGGTTTTCTCCACTTCGACTCCAAGGGCGCCGGCCATTGCGCCGATCGGCCAGCCGCCGTTTGGACTTTCCGTACGGTCGTGTTGTTTGATCATCGTTCGGGCTGAGGCCGGCGCGTCGTAGCCCGGCAGGACCGAAGAGGCGGCAACCACAGCGCCGCCCGCCAGCCTCGACGGCACGAAGCCCGCCGCATCGTCGAGCTTTGCCGCCGCCGCTCCAAGGTGTTCGTACTTTCCACGGTAGCCGATCATAGAGTCGATGGTGTCGATGGCGCGGTATGCCACAGCCCCCGGCAAACCGAACGCCCCGTACGCAACGAGCGGGCCCACGACGCTGTCGGTGACGTTTTCAGCGACCGAACTTATCGTTGCGCTTGCGATCTGAGAGTCGTCGAGGTCGGTAACGTCCCGCGAGACGATTCGCGAGAGCGACTTGCGGGCTGAGTCTGAGGAGCCGGCCTCCAGTTCACTGTCTACCTTTGCTGCCTCGTCGGTCATGGCCCGAATCGCAAACATGCTCTTCAGCAAGAACGCGCCGCCCAGGATCGATGGGATGGGTCCGGCGCGGTTGAGGAGCCGCCCCACGGCCGCCGCGATTGCCACGGAGGCCAACGGGAGGGCTGCCGCCGCTACCAGGCCTCTGAAGAGATCGGTGTCCTTGTTCCCCGTCGGCTGGCCGATGGCATCTACGGCCCGGCCCATCCACGCGACGGGGTGGACCTTTTCAGGCGGTTCGCCGAATAGTCGGTCCCAGATCACCGCCAGGCCAAGCGTCAGCAGTGGTCGCCACACGTCTAACTGCTCCAAACCGGACTGATGTCGAGTCCCGCGCTGAACAACGCCACGAACGCCAACAGGGCCGAGACCTCCGCCAGTTCTATCGCCGCGCCGTAGACGTCCCCTGTCACTCCGCCGCCGAGTCGCCGCGCGGCAAATGCAGATACGGCGAGGCCCACCACCGTTGCGCCTGCGAGCGCGGCCAGTCCGAACGGTCCGGCCAGAACGAACGCCAGGGCCGCCGCAAACACGGCCGCGGCCAGGTATGCG